>NZ_JTLF01000245.1:0-10503 GCF_000798855.1 Enterobacter sp. ZOR0014
GTCCGCGAACGCTCAAACCGCCGCCAGCAGAGCGCGATATCGGTATAGAGTTCCGGTGAGTTCAGCGCATGATAGGTGACATTCGGCGGAGAAATGGCCGCCATCGATTTCGGCACCAGCGCGAATCCGCCGCCCGCGGAAACCATGCTCAGCGAAGATGAAAGCTGTGACGCCTGCAGCGCATGCTGCACGTCGATTCCGGCCCGCTCGCAGTAGCTGTAAACCCGGTCATACAATCCCGGCGCGACCTCCTGCGGGAACAGCACCACCGGTGTATCCCGCAGCTGCTCTAAGGCCAGCGAATCGCTCTCCGCCAGCGGATGGTCGCGGTGCAGCGCCACCACCATCGGCTCGCGGTCGAGAATTTTGATTTCAAACATCTTGCTGCTTTCGCACGGCAGGCGCACGAAGGCGATATCCAGTTCACCGTCCGCCAGCATCGTCGTCAGCGACGACATATTCGCTTCTACCTGATGAACCTGCACCGCCATGTTCTGCACCTGAAACTGACGGATTAGCGCGAAAATCTGAGGATGAAAAGCGTCGGAGCTGGTGATGCCTATCGACAGGCTGCCGTTCAGTCCGCGCGCGATGCCGCGCGCTTTCTCCAGCGCGGCGTCGCTCAGCGCCAGGATCTTACAGGCGTCCTCATAGAAGGCTTCTCCCGCCTCGGTCAGCTCTACGCCTCGCGTCAGACGCCTGAACAGCGGGGTGCCCACTTCCTCTTCGAGCCGTTTGATCTGCTGACTCAGAGGTGGCTGTGAAATGCCCAGCGCTTTGGCTGCTTTGGTGAAGTGTCGCTCGCGTGCAACCGCGACAAAATACCGCAGATAACGAAGTTCCATATCTAAAACGTCTCAAACCAGCATGGTTTCTATATTGGAACTCTCTGCTGAATCGGGTCAACATTTATTTAACCTTTCTAAATAAAGTTGAAGAGGACGAGCATGATGATGCATTCATCTGCCTGCGACTGTGAGGCCAGCTTGTGCGAGACCCTGCGTGGGTTCTCCGCCCAGCATCCTGACAGCGTGATCTATCAAACATCGCTAATGAGCGCCCTGCTAAGCGGCGTATACGAAGGTGAGACCACCATCGCCGATCTGCTGGCACACGGTGATTTTGGCCTGGGTACGTTCAACGAACTGGATGGCGAAATGATTGCCTTCAGCAGCCAGGTATACCAGCTGCGTGCCGACGGCAGCGCCCGGGCCGCGAAGCCGGAGCAGAAAACGCCGTTCGCGGTGATGACCTGGTTTCAGCCGCAGTACCGTAAAACCTTTGATACGCCGGTCAGCCGTCAGCAGATCCACGATGTGATCGACCAGCAAATCCCGTCCGATAACCTGTTCTGTGCGTTGCGTATCGACGGTAATTTCCGCCACGCCCACACCCGCACCGTACCGCGCCAGACGCCGCCGTACCGGGCGATGACCGACGTGCTGGATGACCAGCCGGTGTTCCGCTTCAACCAGCGCGAGGGCGTGCTGGTCGGGTTCCGCACCCCGCAGCATATGCAGGGCATTAACGTGGCCGGTTATCACGAGCATTTTATTACTGACGACCGTCAGGGAGGGGGACACCTGCTCGACTATCAGCTTGAGAGCGGTGTGCTCACCTTCGGCGAAATTCACAAGCTCATGATTGACCTGCCCGCCGACAGCGCATTTTTACAGGCCAACCTTCACCCCAGCAATCTGGATGCAGCGATCCGTTCCGTCGAAAACTAACAGGAGAACTACCGTGAACAGTGAGAAACAGTCACGTCAGTGGGCGCATGGCGCCGATATGGTTGTCGGCCAGCTGGAAGCGCAGGGCGTGAAGCAGGTGTTCGGGATCCCGGGGGCGAAAATCGACAAAGTGTTTGACTCCCTGCTGGACTCCTCCATCGAGATCATTCCCGTGCGTCACGAAGCGAATGCGGCGTTTATGGCGGCAGCGGTAGGGCGGTTGACCGGTAAAGCCGGGGTGGCGCTGGTGACCTCCGGTCCCGGCTGTTCCAATCTGATCACCGGCATTGCCACCGCCAACAGCGAGGGCGACCCGGTGGTCGCCCTGGGCGGGGCGGTCAAACGCGCGGATAAAGCGAAGCTGGTGCACCAGAGCATGGATACCGTCGCCATGTTCAGCCCGGTGACCAAATATGCCGTCGAAGTCAGCTCGCCGGACGCGATTGCCGAGGTGGTATCGAACGCGTTTCGCGCCGCCGAGCACGGCAGGCCGGGGGGCGCGTTCGTCAGCCTGCCGCAGGATATCGTCGACCAGCCTGCGACGGGGGCGATTTTGCCCGCCAGCGGTGCGGCGCTGATGGGTCCGGCGCCGGAGTCTGCGATTAACGACGTGGCGAAGCTTATCGAAAACGCTAAAAACCCGGTCATTTTACTTGGCCTGATGGCCAGCCAGCCCGCGAACAGCGATGCCCTGCGTAAGCTGCTGGAGAAAAGCCGTATCCCTGTCACCAGCACCTATCAGGCCGCCGGGGCGGTGAACCAGGAGAACTTTACCCGCTTTGCCGGACGCGTCGGCCTGTTCAATAACCAGGCGGGCGACCGACTACTGCATCTGGCGGATCTGATTATCTGCATCGGCTACAGCCCGGTGGAGTACGAGCCGTCTATGTGGAACAGCGGCGACGCCACGCTGGTGCACATTGACGTGCTGCCTGCCTATGAAGAGCGTAACTACGTGCCGGATCTTGAGCTGGTGGGGGATATCGCCGGAACGCTGAACCTGCTTGCCAGCCGGATCGAGCATAAGCTGGAGCTGAGCCAGCGCGCCTCTGAAATCCTGGTCGATCGTCAGCATCAGCGGGATCTGCTCGATCGTCGCGGCGCCTCGCTCAACCAGTTTGCCCTGCACCCGCTGCGCATCGTGCGCGCCATGCAGGACATCGTCAATAACGACGTGACCCTGACCGTGGATATGGGCAGCTTCCACATCTGGATCGCCCGCTACCTTTACAGCTTCCGCGCGCGTCAGGTAATGATCTCCAACGGCCAGCAAACCATGGGCGTTGCCCTGCCGTGGGCGATTGGTGCCTGGCTGGTGAACCCGGGCCGCAAGGTGGTATCGGTCTCCGGTGACGGTGGCTTCCTGCAGTCGAGCATGGAGCTGGAAACCGCGGTGCGCCTCAACGCCAACGTGCTGCACATCATCTGGGTGGATAACGCCTACAACATGGTGGCGATCCAGGAAGAGAAAAAATACCAGCGCCTTTCCGGCGTCGAGTTCGGCCCGGTCGATTTCAAAGTCTATGCCGATGCCTTCGGCGCGAAAGGCTTTGCCGTGGAGAGTGCTGAAGCGCTCGAACCGACGCTGCGCGCGGCGATGGATGTCGATGGCCCGGCCGTGGTGGCCATTCCCGTCGACTACAGCGATAACCCGCTGCTGATGGGCCAGCTCCATCTCAGCCAGATTTTGTGACTCAATATAAGGACAGAGAAATGCAAAAAGTTGCTCTCGTAACCGGCTCAGGCCAGGGGATTGGTAAAGCGATTGCGCTGCGCCTGGTGAAGGATGGCTTTGCCGTTGCCATTGCCGACTATAACGATGAGACGGCAAGAGCCGTCGCCGATGAAATCATCCGCAACGGCGGCAAGGCTGTCGCCGTGAAGGTGGATGTCTCTGACCGCGAGCAGGTGTTTGCGGCGGTGGAAAAAGCGCGCACCGCGCTGGGCGGATTTAACGTCATCGTTAATAACGCCGGGATTGCGCCGTCCACGCCTATCGAATCCATCACGCCAGAGATTGTCGACAAGGTCTACAACATCAACGTGAAAGGGGTGATCTGGGGTATTCAGGCTGCCATCGACGCGTTCCGCAAAGAGGGGCACGGCGGGAAGATCATCAACGCCTGCTCCCAGGCAGGCCACACCGGCAACCCGGAACTGGCCGTGTACAGCTCCAGCAAGTTCGCGGTTCGCGGCTTAACCCAGACCGCAGCGCGAGACCTTGCTCCGCTGGGCATCACCGTTAACGCCTATTGCCCGGGCATTGTCAAAACGCCGATGTGGGCGGAAATCGACCGTCAGGTCTCCGAGGCGGCGGGCAAACCGCTTGGCTACGGGACGGAAACTTTTGCCAAACGCATCACGCTGGGTCGTTTGTCCGAGCCGGAAGATGTCGCCGCCTGCGTTTCATACCTCGCCGGGCCGGATTCTGATTACATGACCGGGCAATCCTTATTGATTGATGGTGGGATGGTGTTCAACTAAATACTAATATACCCGTCATACTTCAAGTTGCCTGTGCGTTGGCTTTCCTCGCTCACCCCAGTCACGTACTGATGTACGCTCCTGGGGATTCGCTGCGTCGCCGCCTTCATGCAACTCGAATTATTTAGGGTAAAAGCTCTGACATGAGTTTTCCCCTGCCCCCGTGCAGGGGCTTTTTTTTGTCTCCTTAGCCATTGTGCATTACACTGCGCGCTGCAAAACTTTAGTCATTACGATCTGACAGGCGGTAACAGCGATGAACGGAACAATCACAATGTGGTTTAAAGATAAAGGCTTTGGATTTATCAAAGATGAAAACGGCGATAACCGCTATTTTCATGTGATTAAGGTCGCCAACCCTGATCTGATTAAGAAAGATGCGGCGGTGACGTTCGAACCGACGACGAATAATAAAGGCCTTTCCGCCTATGCGGTGAAGGTGATCCCCGAGAGTAAACACCTCTATATTGCGGGCGAGCGCGTGAAGCTCACCTCGATCAAATCCTTCGTGGTGTTCAGCGAAGAAGAGCCGGTTGAAACCAAAATCGACAAAGAAAACGCAGTGCTGTCGGTGGGTCTGCTGATGAACAGCATTAAGCCAAAATCCGAGGTAAAATCGGGTGAAATGCGCACCGTGAAGAAGCTGGCGATCACGACCTTCCAGAACACGACGCTGATCTTTACCGAAGATGAAATTGACATTGACGCTACGGTCAAGCTGCTGAAGTGATTTGTTGCCGGGTGGCGGCGATGCCTTACCCGGCCTACGAAAAACCCTCAACGCGGCACGAAACGTAGGCCCGGTAAGCATCGCGCCACCGGGCACAGCCGCACCCGTTTACCCCATCCTGTGCTCGCCCCGTAACATCGCCTCCCGATCAAACACCTTCTGGATCTCCCCGTGTGCCATAAATGCCGCCCGGTCGGACATATGGGCAATCACGTCCGCATCGTGGCTCACCAGCAGATAGGTCATGTCGTGGGCGGCTTTCAGGCGGTTGAGCAGGTTCAGAATTTCCGCCTGCACGGACATATCCAGTGCCGAGGTCGGTTCATCCAGCAGCAGAAGCTGCGGGCGCAACAGCAGCGCACGGGCAATCGCCACGCGCTGACGCTGGCCGCCGGAAAGCTGGTGCGGATAACGTTTCCCCGCATCGGCAGACAGGCCCACCTGTTTAAGCGCATCCGCCACCTTTTCCGCAATCTGCGTTTCGCCATGAATGTTCAACGGCTCCGACAGCGTGCGTGCAATGGTGTGGTTCGGGTGCAATGACGCCCACGGATCCTGAAACACCATCTGCACGTTGCGACGCAGCGTGCCTTGAAAACGTCGCCCGGGCGTTAACGTCTCTCCCAGTAGCGTAATGTTCCCGCGCCACTCGCGCTGCAGCCCCGCCAGCACGCGCAGAAGGGTCGATTTCCCGCAGCCAGATTCCCCGATCAGGCTGAAGGTTTCGCCTTTCGCGATGGTAAAGCTGGCGGCAGAGACCGCCGTCTTTTCCCCGAAGGTGACCTGAACCTGGTTAACCTCAACGAGCGCCATCGTTCGCCTCCTTCCACGGCTGCGAACGGTCGAGCGTCGGCAGCATCTGCCCAAAGGTATTGGCATTTGGCCTGCAGGTCCACAGGGTGCGCGTATACGGATGCGTTGCCTGAGGGAGTTGGCTTGCCGCCATCTCATCTACCTTTTCGCCCTGATACATCACCAGCACGCGGTCGCAGTGTTCCGCCACCAGCGGCAGGTCATGGCTGATTAACAGCATCGCCATCTGGCGCGCTTCACACTGCTGCACCAGCAGTTCGAGGATCTGGTTGCGCAGGCGAGCGTCCAGCGCTGAGGTCGGTTCGTCGGCAATCAGCACCTGCGGGTTGTTGATGAGCGCAATCGCAATCATCACCCGCTGGCCCATGCCGCCGGAAAGTTCGCCGGGATAACGCTGAAGCACATGTTCGCTCAGTCCGACAGCGCGAATGATGTCGTGAATGCGCGCCACGCGTTCTGAACGGGGCAGGCGCTGATGCAGCGTGAGCGCCTCGTCAAGCTGGGCGGCAACGCTTTTCACCGGATTGAGCGCGTAGCGCGGGTCCTGCAAAACCATCGCAATCCCGTTGCCGCGCAGCGCTTGCCAGCGGCGGGCGTTCAGGGTCAGCAGATCGTTGCCCAGCACGTTAAGTTGCCGGGCGCTCACCATGCCGGGCTTACGTACCAGCCCCATCAGGGCGCGGGCAGACATCGATTTACCCGAGCCGGATTCACCCACCAGCGCCAGACGCTCGTTGCCAAGCGTAAAGCTCAGGTTGTTGACCACGCGTGCGGCGGGGTAGTCGATATTCAGCGCATCGACGATAACGCGGTGTTCAGTCATGTTGCGGCTCCAGTACGTCACGCAGGCCATCGCCTAGCAGGTTAAAGGCCAGGCTGGCAAACAGAATGGCTCCGCCGGGAATGGCGGCGATCCACCACTGGTCGAAAATCACCAGCATGCCGTCAGCAATCATTGCCCCCCATTCAGCCATTGGCGGACGGGCGCCAAGGCCGAGGAAACCGAGCCCGGCGGCGGCCAGAATAATGCCGGCCAGATCCAGCGCCAGCCGCACAATCGCAGACGGCAGACACAGCGGCAGAATATGGCCGACAAGCAGGCGCGGGCCGCGAATTCCCATCATCTCGGCAGCAGCCAGATAATCACTGTGGCGCAGACGCTGAATTTCACTTCGCGCCTGACGTGCATAAGCAGGCCAGGTGGTTAAGGCCAGCGCCAGCGCGCCGTTGACCAGCCCCGGACCCAGCATCGCCACAAACGCGAATGCAAGGATGAGGCGCGGCATCGACATCACCACGTCGGTAAAGCGCATCAGGAGGCGCTCCATCCAGCCGCCGTAGTAGCCGGACAGGATCCCCACCAGCAGCCCGGTGGGCAGGGTAATGACCGTCACTAAGGCCACCAGCCCGAGCGCCGGACGGGTACCGTAAATCAGGCGCGAGAGCAGGTCGCGCCCGTAGCTGTCGGTGCCGAGCCAGTGCTGGCTATTCGGTGCCTGCAGGCGCGAGGCGGCGTCCTGCCAGTTCGGGTCAACCGGTGCAAGCCAGGGGGCGAACAGGGCGATCACCATCAGCAGCACGATGGCAATCAACCCGCAAAAGGCGGCAGGCGAACGGCGCAGGCGACGTATAAAGAGATAAAACGGCATCAGCGCACCCTGGGATCGGTTGCCTGCACAAGCAGGTCGGTAAGGTTATTGATCAGCACAAAACAGATGCCAATCAGCAGCGTGCCGCCCATGACGGCGGTAGTGTCTCCGGCGAACAGGGCGGTGGTGAGGTAGCGTCCGATGCCTGGCCAGGAGAAGACGGTTTCCGTTAATACCGCACCTTCCAGCATGCTGGTGTAGGCCAGCGCAATCACCGTCAGCAGGGTGCTGCGAATGTTCGGCAGCACATGGCGCAGCAGAATAGTCATCTCCCCGGCCCCCTTGGCGCGAGCGAGCAGGATGTACTCTTTGTTCATTTCGCTCAGACAGGCGGAGCGCGTCAGGCGGGTAATGCTTGCGAGCGAGTAATAGGCCAGCAGCAGCACCGGCAGCACAAGGTGGCTGAGGGCGTTGCAAAACGCCTCGCGATCGCCAGAAAGCCAGGTATCCACCAGCGCAAAGCCGGTGCGTGGTTCGACGGTGAACTGCCAGATGTCATCCAGCCTGCCGGGACCCGCGCTCCACTGCAGCTTCGCGTAGAACAGGGCCAGCATCAGCAGGCCAAGCCAGAAAATCGGCACCGAGTTGCCGAGCAGGGTGAGCGTTCTGAGCGATAAATCAAGCGGCGAACCGGCATAGCGGGCGCACAGCACCCCGGCAATCACGCCGAGCACGGCGCCGATGATTAAGGCCAGCGTAGCCAGTTCGAGCGTGGCGGGAAAAGCGTGCAGCAAGTCCTGCAACACCGGCTGGCCGGTGGCGCTGGCAGTGCCCAGATCACCGTGGGCAAGGTCTTGCAGGTAGTGCCAGAACTGCACGGGCAGGGGGCGATCTAATCCGAGCTGGTGGCGAACCTGATCGTAGGTGGACTGGCTGGCGTGATCGCCGACGATCTGCAGCACGCGATCGACCGGAGAAAATGCCGAGAGCGCAAACGTGACGAGCAGCAGCCCGAAAAGCGTGAGCAGCAGAGTCAGCAGAGCCTGAAGCACGCGGGTGGAAAGATGTGGCATGGGAAATCTCTTCATGCCGGGTGGCGGCTTCGCCTTACCCGGCCTACAAAACCGAGAACACAGGCCGGGTAAGCGCAGCGCCACCCGGCAACAAAGGCTACTTCGTGACGCGATCGTACCAGACCATGTCCGCGTTCAAGCCCTGCTGATATCCCTTCACGTTATCGCGCACCACGATCTGGGTTTTGCCCTGATCGACGAACACATACGGCGAGCTATGTTGCAGCTGTTCCTGCATTTTCTTGTACAGATCCAGACGTTTCGCCGGATCCGGCTCGGCAACCGCCGCCAGCGTGGCTTTGTTAAGCTCGGGAATTTTCCAGCTGTTCAGACCGGCTACGGTACTGGATTTGCCATCGTTCCACGCAAAGGCGCTGGCGTTAGAGTGCGCGTCGAAGTAGTCCGGGATCCACAGACGAATCGCCGCCTGATGCTGCTTTGCGCGCACGCGGGCATAGACCTGGCTCCCGGCAGCGGGCAGCAGATCGACCTTCACGCCCCCCTGAGCAAAGCTCGCCTGCATGGACTGGGCGATGGTGATAAACGGCGGCTTGTTCTCCACGTCCAGCGTGAAGTGCGGGTCTTTAATGCCCGCTTTGGCGAGAATTTCTTTCGCCTTAGCCGGGTCAAACGTGAATGGATTCGCTTCCAGCGCGCCCGGCAGACCGACCGGCAGGAAGCTCTGATGCACAAAATACTGGCCTTTCAGCAGGTTTTTGGTAATGCCTTCATAATCAACCAGCCAGCGTGAAGCCTCCCAGAACGCCGGGTTGTTGAGCAGCGGGTTAGCGCTGTTGCCGGTGTTAAACACCAGATAATTTTGCTCGGCGGACGGAATGCTCAGCACCTTCACGCCCGGCTTGCCCTCCAGGGCGCTAATCTGGTCTGCACCCAGATCGCGCGCCACGTCGGCATCACCCTGCTGGATCAGCAGGCGACGGGAAGCCGGATCGGGAACGTTTTTAATGATGATGCTTTTAAGCTTCGGCGCGCCGCCGGGAGCCGATTCATTGGCTTCCAGCACGATAGCCTGATGCGGCTGATAAACGCGCATTTTGAACGCGCCGCTGCCTGCCGAGTGCATTTTCAGCCAGGCGTTGCCGAAGTCGTTGTCCTTCACGTTCGCCACCACCTGCTTTTCATCGACGATGGAGGCAATCGGCGTGGAGAGAATATTCAGCGCCACCGACGGGCTAACGTCCGCCGTCCAGTGAAGCTGGAGGGTATGGTCATCCACTTTTTTCAGCTGGCTGGCGATGTTGCTCGCGTCCCAGCCCAGCACGTTGAGGATAAACGCCGGGGATTTGTTCAGCGTCACGGCGCGGGTATACGAGAAGATCACGTCTTCCGGGCGCAGTGGGTTTCCGGAAGCGAATTTCGCATCGGGCTTAAGCTTGATGGTCAAGGTTTTTGCTGCCGCGTCGGCTTCCCAGCTTTCCGCCAGAATCGGGGTGATTTTTTCCGGGTTATCGCGGTCCGGTTGCACCAGACGCTGATACAGGCTCGGTACGGTCTGGATGCTGGAGAGCTCGTTGGCTTCGGCCGGGTCGAGGCTTACGATGTCATCAAGCCCCTGGGCAACCACCAGCGTATTCGGCGGAGTAGCGGCGTGGACTGCGTTTGAGAGCGCGGCCAGCACCAGTAACGGCAACAGTTTTTTTGTCATAGCGATCCCTGAAATAACTCTATTGTGATTGTTTTATGCTCCGCTACGTTAGGTCGACTAAGACATTCCGCAAAGTCGAAATTCAGCTTTGCTTATGCCTTCCGGGAATAACGCATACGCTAAGGCTATTAGAATGCGCTGCTTTTCGTCCGCTTTTTAACCTGCTATAACAAACTCCTTACCTTTCAGGGAGTCACCGCCGTGCCCGAAATCAATCAACATGGTCAAACCGTTAACGATATTGTTCCAGACTGGAAATGCGCCCAGATCTTAACCCGCACCCCACTTACCGGTCAGTATTGCCGACTGGAGCCGCTGGATACCGATCGCCATTCGGCTGATTTATACGAAGCCTACGCGCTGGGTGATGACAGTGACTGGACGTGGCTTGCCAGCACTCAGCCGGAAAGCGTTGAGG
>NZ_JTLF01000402.1:0-2016 GCF_000798855.1 Enterobacter sp. ZOR0014
ACAGTGGCGTTTCACCATCCTCAACCCAGACCAGAGAGGTAGGGCCCGCCTTAGGTGTGTTGGTCACAAAAGCAATATTTACGGTGTTATCTTCAGCTGGAACTTCAATCGTTATCGGGGAAGAGCCGTTCAGGCTACCGGTAAAGGTTTTCGCAACTTTCTTAGGCTGAGGTAAATTCAGCGCATTAATTGCTGCAATCGCCTCTGCGGAAAGGGGAATATTCCACTGCTGGAAATACTGGTTCAGATTAACGCCGGCGATTTTACTGGCATTAAGCGTAAACCAGTCGATTTTTTTCTGGCTGCTATTAACCAGGGTTGGGTCATTCTGGTTAACTTCACGGTAAGCTTTCGACAGTGCCGGGTAAAGCTGTGGCCAGCTCGTCATTATTTCACCAAAGAAAGACGCCCTACGGAACAGATCTTCTTTAGCAAAATTCCAGGTGTGCCCGGATTTCAGCAGAGTGCCGATAGCTTGTTGATCCCAACCGAAACCGTAAAAGCCTTCATTACTATGACAGTTTTTGAAATCGGTATCGCCGAGGGTGGTGTAACATGCAGCGATAGAATAAAGGTTGACGGTAACTTCTCCCTGGTCACTCCAGGACCATCCCATCTGGAACTGATGACCGTATTCGTGCCAGTCGAGCCAGCTCGGCGTCTCAGGGATTGAGCTGTCACCACCCACGCCAATCAGCCCTTGCCCGCTATTTGCCCAGCAGCAGCTCTGATAAGAGACGAAGAGCAAGCCACGGCTAGGCTGGTGCAACCAGCTCGAGCCATCCAGCCCATCGACTTTGTCATAAGTAATGGTTCGCAGCAGCGACTGGCGGAGGGTCTGCTCTATATTTTTAGTTGCTGAGTTTTGCGCAATTGCCTGACTTGCAACGAAGCGTGTCCTGCCATCAAACATAAAGTGGTAGCCTGATGGCGTTGTGGCCTGTGCCTGCTGGCGCCACTCGGCTCTGTCATTCATACCAAAGATAAAGAGGGGGTGATACGTACCGCCGTTAACAATATCAACGGAGACGAATGTATCAATATTCTCCATTTTTTTGGTTTTATCCTGACACCCAACGATAAGCAGCGCGTTCTGAGAGAATGTGTAGGTTGTGTCACCGTTTGCATTCAGAATAAGCTCATTAGCAGGACCGACAATACCTTCGTAGTTAGGATCAACGGCAGCATAGCAGGAAACATTTTGCGGAACATCACCGAGACGGAGGGTAACGTTTTCACCCTTGACGCCCCATGTATGTGTTAAGAAGTAATTATTACGTCCACCGTTGGTGGTTCTGTTCGTGCCATTGCCATGAACTTCGGTAACAGGAATTTGATAGCGACCTTGTTCAGCCTCACCGTAAACTTTTAAAGTACGGTTGAGCCAGAACAGGGGGTTATTGACATTTTGTACATCATAGGTTGATGCATAAGCTGGATTGATTAAATTATTGTAGTCAATACCTAATTCATCGAGTGCTTCAGTAAATCCCGGATTATTTTTCCACTCGTCCCACATCGTTTGGTTAGTAGAGACCGTCTCCGCCGCATAACAAGCGGAAGAAACAGACGCACAGAGTAGTGCTGCGATGGAAAAAGTTTTCTTTATTCCATGTTGAAATATATTCATAGTTAAAATGTCCGTAATTAAACATGAGGTGAAGCTTGTTTAATTACAACATTTCGTAACGGATTATTAAATGTAGAACTAATTAATATTCATTGTAGTGAATCTGATAAATAAGCAAGTCAGGCCGAATCATTTTCTGCTGCGCCAGAAACTGGCGCAGCAATAAAGCACTTACTTCACAATGGAGAGATCGACATTCACGTTTGCCGTCCAGTCCGTGTTGTGCCAGTCACGCGCAATCAGATGAAGAACACCCGTATAGCTGCCCTGAGGCAGATGCGGGTTATCTTCTGCTTTATAAGCGACTCTTAAATATGCGCTTGTTCCTGAGTTGCAGTTAACCGCGGTGTTAACGGAATGAATATTGCAGCCGCCATGGCTGTTCT
>NZ_JTLF01000106.1:0-1480 GCF_000798855.1 Enterobacter sp. ZOR0014
TCTTCCGGTATTCGATAAAAGATGATTAAATGAATACTCACTTATTTTGCATAAAAATGCACAAGAGAGCGAAAGCGGTCTCTAATCAGTCAATCAAGCAGGGTTTTATTCTATGACGACGATTCTCAAGCATCTTCCGGTAGGACAACGTATTGGCATCGCTTTCTCAGGCGGCCTGGATACCAGCGCTGCACTGCTGTGGATGCGCCAGAAGGGAGCGGTTCCGTATGCATATACTGCGAACCTGGGTCAGCCGGATGAGGACGACTACGATGCTATTCCTCGTCGCGCGAAAGAGTATGGCGCAGAAAACGCGCGCCTGATTGACTGCCGTAAGCAACTCGTCGCGGAAGGTATTGCGGCTATTCAGTGTGGTGCGTTCCATAACACCACCGGCGGTCTGACCTATTTCAACACCACTCCACTGGGTCGCGCCGTTACCGGCACGATGCTGGTTGCCGCGATGAAAGAAGATGGCGTGAACATCTGGGGTGACGGCAGCACCTATAAAGGTAACGATATCGAACGTTTCTATCGTTATGGCCTGCTGACCAACGCCGAGCTGCAGATCTACAAACCCTGGCTGGATACCGACTTTATCGACGAGCTGGGTGGCCGTCATGAAATGTCCGAGTTTATGATTGCCTGCGGCTTTGACTACAAGATGTCCGTTGAGAAAGCCTACTCCACCGACTCCAACATGCTGGGTGCGACGCACGAAGCGAAGGACCTGGAATTCCTGAACTCCAGCGTGAAGATCGTTAACCCAATCATGGGCGTGAAATTCTGGGATGAGAACGTGAAGATCGCGACAGAAGAGGTGACCGTACGTTTCGAGCGTGGTCATCCGGTTGCCCTGAACGGTAAAACCTTCTCTGACGACGTAGAGCTGATGCTGGAAGCGAACCGCATTGGCGGCCGTCACGGTCTGGGCATGAGCGACCAGATTGAGAACCGTATTATCGAAGCGAAAAGCCGTGGCATTTATGAAGCACCGGGGATGGCGCTGCTGCATATCGCTTATGAGCGTCTGCTGACCGGGATCCACAACGAAGACACCATTGAGCAATATCACTCTCATGGTCGTCAGCTGGGTAAACTGCTGTATCAGGGTCGCTGGTTCGATCCGCAGGCGCTGATGCTGCGTGATGCGCTGCAGCGCTGGGTGGCGAGTGCCATTACCGGTGAGGTCACTCTGGAACTGCGTCGCGGTAACGACTACTCCATCCTGAACACCGTGTCTGACAACCTGACCTATAAAGCAGAGCGTCTGACCATGGAGAAAGGTGAGTCGGTGTTCTCGCCAGATGACCGTATTGGTCAGCTGACCATGCGTAACCTGGACATCACCGATACCCGTGAAAAGCTGTTCAACTATGTTGAGAATGGTCTGCTCTCCGCAAGCTCCGGTAACGGCCTGCCGCAGGTGGAAAACCTGGAGCACAGCGATAAGAAGTAATCGCTATTCAGAAATGCAGAA
>NZ_JTLF01000221.1:0-569 GCF_000798855.1 Enterobacter sp. ZOR0014
TTCATCAGACAATCTGTGTGAGCACTACAAAGGCAGGTTCTTTAAGGTAAGGAGGTGATCCAACCGCAGGTTCCCCTACGGTTACCTTGTTACGACTTCACCCCAGTCATGAATCACAAAGTGGTAAGCGCCCTCCCGAAGGTTAAGCTACCTACTTCTTTTGCAACCCACTCCCATGGTGTGACGGGCGGTGTGTACAAGGCCCGGGAACGTATTCACCGTAGCATTCTGATCTACGATTACTAGCGATTCCGACTTCATGGAGTCGAGTTGCAGACTCCAATCCGGACTACGACGCACTTTATGAGGTCCGCTTGCTCTCGCGAGGTCGCTTCTCTTTGTATGCGCCATTGTAGCACGTGTGTAGCCCTACTCGTAAGGGCCATGATGACTTGACGTCATCCCCACCTTCCTCCAGTTTATCACTGGCAGTCTCCTTTGAGTTCCCGGCCGGACCGCTGGCAACAAAGGATAAGGGTTGCGCTCGTTGCGGGACTTAACCCAACATTTCACAACACGAGCTGACGACAGCCATGCAGCACCTGTCTCAGAGTTCCCGAAGGCACCAA
>NZ_JTLF01000383.1:0-502 GCF_000798855.1 Enterobacter sp. ZOR0014
ATGAAACCCTCATATTCTTCAGGAAAGGAACCTGGGAGCAGATGACTACGCTATACACCGACAGCTATCGCCCGGATGAGACGTATTATCGTGACACTATGGTGATTGGTCTGGCCCCCGGGGGCAAGGTGAGTGTCTGGCTGGATAATTTAGGCGACCCGGTGGTCCCTCAGTCAGATGCCAAAATTACCACCGTATCCGGCGACAAAATGCAGATGTGTAAGGGCGTGACTGATTTCCCTAATGGTTATGGATACACCAAAGGGACAAAAGCTTTTATCGAAGGTAAAACCTACCCCTACGGCAACTGGTGAGAACTCACCCCAATATCCAGTTATTAACGCACAGGATGGCAATATGACTACGGTTAAAATCATTTCTACAGCACTGCTGTTGATGTCAGTGACCGGCTGCACCGCGGAAAAAACTCCGTCTGCTGCCCCGGGCGAGACCGAATGGGGCTACAAAAAACTGCCTTACGATGAATGGAAGTTTCTCTTTA
>NZ_JTLF01000183.1:0-15252 GCF_000798855.1 Enterobacter sp. ZOR0014
TGCCGTCATCGACTTCGAAGGTTCGAATCCTTCCCCCACCACCATCATTCCCCAACATAAAAAACCGAATCCGCCGTTGTAGGCCGGGTAAGGCGCAGCCGCCACCCGGCGACAGGCAGCTACATCGGTGGCAATCGTCGCTTCACCGGCGAACTCTTCACTATCGACGTATTACACTGCGCATGCTCCGCCAGCCCGTCCAGCAACACATCCAGTTGCTCTATCGAGCGCACCACCAGCCTGATCACGAAGCAATCTTCCCCGGTCACTTTGTCGCTCTCAATACACTCAGGCATCGCCTGAATGTACTTATCCACTTTATGCAGCAACCCAGGCAGCGGCCGCACGCGCACCAGCGCCTGCAGCGTATATCCCAACGCCGCCAGATTCACCCGCGCACGATATCCCTGAATCACACCGCGTTCTTCCAGCCTTTTCAGCCGTTCTGCCGTGCTGGGTGAGGTCAAACCGATACGGCCACTGAGCACCTTCAGCGACATGCGCGCATCTTCAACCAGGCAGGTTAATATGTGTCTGTCGATCTCATCGAGAAGGTTTTCCATCGATTTTGCCTCATTTTAAAAAGTCATCACTCTCTTTCGCCTTATATCACCCCTGTAAAACCCGACAGCGATTTTCGACAATAAGGTCATTAAATCAGGAGGTGGATAATGCGTGATTTCCATAAAGGCGTCTGGCAAATGAGCCTGGCGATGTTAATTTCCGGCTCTATCGGTGCGTTTGTTTTACTCTCCGGTCTGCCCGTCAAGGAAGTGGTCTTCTGGCGCTGTCTTATTGGGGCCATAACACTTTTTATTTTTATCCGGGTCAGTCAAAAGCCCTTTAGTCCCCTCACCCGCACCACGCTGATGCTGGCGATTCTCGGGGGTGTGGCATTAGTTGTGAACTGGCTACTGCTTTTCGCCGCTTACGAACGTATCTCTATTGGCCTGTCTACCGTGGTATATAACACCCAGCCGTTTATGCTGGTATTGATGGGGATGTTTTTAGGTGAGCGCGTCAGCCTGGTAAAATGGGGCTGGCTGTTCCTCGCCTTTGGCGGAGTGGTGATATTGCTCTCCAGTGAGCTGACCGGAGCCCATAACAGTAAATGGCTCGCAGGGGTTGGTCTGGCCATGGCCGCGGCCTTCTTTTATGCGCTGACGGCAATCATTGCGCGCAAACTCAAAACAATCGCCCCACAGCATATCGCTTTTATCCAGGTGCTGACCGGCATGGTGATGCTGCTGCCTTTTGCCAGCCAGCCGTCGCTCTCCGGTGATTTTCCCTGGCCGATCTTGCTGACGCTGGGCATCGTCCATACCGGTATTATGTATCAACTGCTGTATAGCGCGATCCAGAAACTGCCAACGCCGGTGACCGGCTCCCTGTCGTTTATCTATCCGGTGGTGGCAATTATTGTAGATAATCTGGTGTTCGGACACGCATTGAACCTGACGCAGCTGGCGGGTGGCGCGTTAATCCTGTTTGCCGCGGCGGGCAACAACCTGGGCTGGGGCGAAAAAAACCCCGCGAGTGCGGGGTTGGTATTAAAACGGTGAATTAGCGACGGGCACGCACAATCTGATACTTGCGCGTCAGGTACTCCACCGGCGCGCTCCAGATGTGTACCAGACGGGAGAACGGGAACAGCACAAACAGCGTCATCCCCAGCACCAGGTGAACGCGGAAGATAAACGCCACGCCATCCAGGTGTTCGGACGCGCCACCGTGGAAAGTCACCACGGACTGCGCCCAGCCGACCAGCTTCATCATTTCACTGCCGTCCATATGTTGCGCCGAGAACGGAATGGTCAGCAGACCCAGCGCGCATTGCACCACCAGCAGGGAAAGGATCAGGATGTCCGCCGCGGTGGTCGTTGCCCGCACACGCGGGCTGAACAGACGACGTTTCAGCAACAGCAGGCCCCCGACGAGGGTCATCACGCCGCAGGCACCGCCCGCGATCATCGCCATCTTCTGCTTCACCTCAATCGGCAGCCACGCTTCGTACATCCAGTGCGGGGTCAGCATCCCGAGGAAGTGCCCGGCAAAAATCCCGAGGATCCCGATATGAAACAGGTTAGACGCGACGTGCATCCCCTTACGATCCAGCATCTGGCTGGAGGCAGCACGCCAGGTGTACTGGCCGTAGTCATAACGCAGCCAGCTTCCCACCAGGAACACGGTGCCCGCTATATACGGGTAAATGTCAAAGAAGAACATATTCAGGAAGTGCATTAGTGCCGTCCTCCGTTAGAGATATCCAAATATTGCGGAGCGACCGCCCCGGCAAAACGACGCTGGTGAGCGGAGATTTCAGACTCGCCGCAGCTCTGGTCAGCAAAGAATTTCACCTGCTCTTCCTCCCAGACCGCATCCAGCGCTTGCGGGGTATCATCGCGGGCTTCATCCGCGATTTTCTCCGCCACTTTTTCACTGTCGACTGCGGCGTTTGCCAGCTTCATCAGCAGGTCGAACAGCACCGCATAGCGGCTCTCACGCTGCTGAAGACGCGCGCTGAGCAACGCCAGGATCGGCGCGATGTCCTGCAGACCGCCAAGCGCCTCGTCTTTCGGCAGTTGAGCCAGATACTCCAGGTACAGCGGCAGATGGTCCGGCAGCTCGCGGCTGTCGAGCATCAGGCCGTGCTGCTCGTACTGAGCCATCAGGTCCACCATCGCCTGACCCCGGTCGCGGGATTCACCATGAACGTGTTCGAACAGCAGTAACGACGTTGCACGGCCACGGTCAAACAGCTGGCTGTAGTCCGCCTGCGCGTCGAGCAGATCGCGCGCTAACAGGTCGCGGAGGAAAACGCCCAGCGTCTGGGCATCATCTTTATCCAGGTTTTCAGATGACGCGAGTGCATCAAAAAGCTCCTGCTGATGCTGCGCAAGCGCAGCATCCGGATACTCGAGCAGACGCGAAACAATGACGAGTTCAATCATTGGTGCGGCTCCGTTTTGCTGGTCACATCCATGGCGTCGATGCGGCGGCTGTTAAACAGGTTGAATTTGCTGTCTGACCCATGGCAACCGTCGCCAAAACTAAAGCCACAGCCATTTTTCTCCGGGAAGGCCTCGCGAGCCAGTTCACGGTGGCTGCTCGGCACCACAAAACGGTCTTCATAGTTGGCAATTGCCAGGTAGCGGTACATCTCCTGGGCCTGTGCTTCAGTCAGACCGACCTCGTCCAGCGCGCGGGTATCGTTAACGCCATCAACGGTTTCCGCACGCTTAAAGTGACGCATCGCCAGCATACGTTTCAGCGCCAGCAGTACCGGCTGGGTATCCCCTGCGGTCAGCAGGTTTGCCAGATACTGAACCGGGATACGCAGGCTCTCGACGTCCGGCAGAATGCCGTTGCTGCCCAGCTCGCCTGCATCGGCAGCAGACTGGATTGGCGACAGCGGCGGCACGTACCAGACCATCGGCAGCGTGCGGTATTCCGGATGAAGCGGCAGAGCCAGCTTCCAGTCCATCGCCATTTTATACACCGGCGACTGCTGCGCCGCGTCGATAACGCTTTGTGGAATACCGTCCTTAAGCGCCTGCTCAATGACTTTCGGATCGTTCGGGTCAAGGAACACGTCCAGCTGACGCTGATACAGATCTTTCTCGTTCTCGGTACTCGCGGCATTTTCAATCGCGTCTGCGTCATACAGCAGCACGCCGAGGTAGCGGATACGGCCTACGCAGCTTTCGGAGCAGACGGTTGGCTGACCTGCTTCGATACGCGGGTAGCAGAAGATGCACTTCTCTGATTTCCCGCTCTTCCAGTTAAAGTAGATTTTTTTGTACGGGCAGCCGGTGATGCACATACGCCAGCCGCGGCATTTGTCCTGGTCGATCAGGACGATGCCGTCCTCTTCACGCTTGTAGATGGCGCCGCTTGGGCAGGTCGCCACGCATGCCGGGTTCAGGCAGTGCTCGCAAAGGCGCGGCAGATACATCATGAAGGTGTTTTCGAACTGGCCGTACATCGCCTTCTGCATGTTCTCGAAGTTCTGGTCTTTGGCGCGTTTTTCGAACTCGCCGCCCAGAATCTCCTCCCAGTTTGGACCGCTGGTAATTTTGTCCATGCGCTTGCCAGTGATCAGCGAGCGAGGACGCGCGATCGGCTGGTGTTTGCTTTCTGGCGCGTTGTGCAGGTTCTGGTAGTCATAGTCAAACGGCTCGTAGTAATCCTCAATGCCCGGCAGATGCGGGTTAGCGAAGATTTTTCCCAGAAGCATCGCGCGGTTACCCATGCGCGGCTGCAGCTTGCCGTTGATTTTACGGATCCAACCGCCCTTCCACTTCTCCTGGTTTTCCCAGTCGGTCGGGAAGCCGGTACCCGGCTTGCTTTCCACGTTGTTGAACCAGGCGTACTCCATACCTTCACGGCTGGTCCAGACGTTTTTACAGGTGACCGAGCAGGTATGACAGCCGATGCATTTATCCAGATTCAGCACCATGCCGACTTGTGAACGAATTTTCATTTTACGCTCTCCTGTACCTGGTCATTACCTTCGCCGTCTAACCAGTTAATATTCTTCATCTTACGTACCACCACGAACTCATCGCGGTTCGATCCTACGGTGCCGTAGTAGTTAAAGCCGTAGGCCAGCTGCGCATAGCCCCCGATCATATGGGTCGGCTTCGGCGTAATACGGGTCACGGAGTTGTGGATCCCGCCGCGCTGTTCGGTGATTTCTGACCCCGGCAGGTTAACGATACGTTCCTGCGCGTGGTACATCATGGTCATCCCGGCCGGTACGCGCTGGCTCACCACCGCACGCGCCGTCAGGGCGCCGTTGCTGTTAAACACCTCGATCCAGTCGTTATCTTCAATACCCAGATCTTTGGCATCCGTCTCGCTCATCCAGACAATCGGACCGCCGCGCGAAAGCGTCAGCATCAGCAGGTTGTCGCTATAGGTCGAGTGGATCCCCCACTTCTGGTGCGGCGTCAGGAAGTTCAGCGCCTTTTCAGGGTTACCGTTGGATTTCGCGCCCATAACTGCGGTTACGGAGCGGGTGTCGATTGGCGGACGGTACACCAGCAGGCTTTCACCGAAGTCACGCATCCACTGGTGATCCTGATACAGGGACTGACGACCGGACAGCGTGCGCCATGGGATCAGCTCGTGAACGTTGGTGTAACCGGCGTTATAGGAGACATGCTCATCTTCAAGTCCTGACCAGGTCGGGCTGGAGATAATCTTGCGCGGCTGGGCCTGAATATCGCGGAAGCGGATTTTCTCTTCCTCTTTATTCGTTGCCAGATGCGTGTGGTCACGACCGGTAAACTCGCTCAGCGCTGCCCACGCCTTCACTGCCACGTGGCCGTTTGTTTCCGGCGCCAGGGTCAGGATCATCTCTGCGGCATCAATCGCCGTGTTCAGCATTGGCTGGCCTTTCGCCGGGCCGTCCGCTTTGGTGTAATTGAGCTTACGCAGCAGATCCATTTCGCTCTGGGTATTCCAGGCAATCCCTTTCCCGCCGTTACCGATTTTCTCCATCAGCGGACCGATAGAGGTAAATCGCTCGTACGTCGCCGGGTAATCACGCTCCACCGGAATGATGTGCGGCGCGGTCACGCCCGGGATCAGGTCACATTCGCCTTTTTTCCAGTCTTTGACGTCCAGCGGCTGCGCCAGCTCGGCCGCAGAGTCGTGCTGGATTGGCAGCGTCACCACGTCGGTCTCTTTGCCCAGATGCCCGACGCACACTTCAGAGAATTTCTTCGCGATATCTTTGTAGATATCCCAGTCGCTTTTCGACTCCCACGCCGGGTCAACCGCGGCAGACAGTGGATGAATAAACGGATGCATATCCGAGGTATTCATGTCGTCTTTTTCGTACCAGGTCGCGGTTGGCAGCACGATATCGGAATACAGGCAGGTACTGGACAGACGGAAGTCGAGGGTCACCACCAGATCCAGCTTGCCGTCCAGACCGTTGTCTTTCCATTCCACCTCTTCCGGCTTCACGCCGCCCTGCTTGCCGAGATCTTTCCCCTGGATACCGTTCTCGGTACCGAGCAGGTATTTCAGCATGTACTCGTGACCTTTACCGGACGAGCCCAGCAGGTTGGAGCGCCAGATGAACAGGTTACGCGGATGGTTTTTGCCGTTCTCAGGCTGTTCAGCCGCGAAACGGATTGAGCCGTCTTTCAGGGACTTAACGGTGTAATCCACCGGTGACATTCCCGCTTTTTTCGCCTCTTCCGCGATGCGCAGCGGGTTAGTCCCCAGCTGCGGCGCAGACGGCAGCCAGCCCATGCGCTCAGCGCGGACGTTGAAGTCAATCAGGTGGCCGCTGTAGCGGGATTTATCCGCCATTGGCGACAGCAATTCCTGAGCGGTAACCGTCTCGTAGCGCCACTGGCTGGAGTGGTTATAGAAGTATGAGGTACTGTTCATGTGACGTGCAGGACGCTGCCAGTCAAGGGCAAACGCCAGCGGCTGCCAGCCGGTCTGCGGACGCAATTTTTCCTGGCCTACGTAGTGGGCCCAACCGCCGCCGCTCTGACCGACACAGCCGCAGAAGATCAGCATGTTGATCAGGCCACGATAGTTCATATCGAGGTGATACCAGTGGTTCAGACCCGCGCCGACGATGATCATTGAGCGACCGTGCGTCTTATCCGCGTTTTCTGCAAATTCGCGGGCGATACGGGTAATCTGTGCGCGAGGAACGCCGGTGATCTGCTCCGCCCATGCCGGGGTGTAGGCTTTTACATCGTCATAGCTGGTTGCGCAGTTTTCATCATTCAGACCCCGTTCCAGACCGTAGTTCGCCATGGTCAAATCGTAAACGGTAGTGACGAGCACCGTTGAGCCATCAGCCAACTGCAGGCGTTTAACCGGCAGTTTATGCATCAGAACATTTTTCAGTTCAACCTTGTTGAAGTGCTCTGATCCTTCGCCTCCAAAGTACGGGAAGCCGACCTCGGCGATCTCGTCCTGGCTGCCCAGCATGCTGAGACGCAGTTCCGTCTCTTCACCGGTGGTACCGTTACGCTGTTCGAGGTTCCACTTGCCCTTCTCACCCCAGCGGAAGCCGATAGAGCCGTTAGGTGCCACCAGCTCGCCGTTGCTGTTATACGCAACGGTTTTCCATTCAGGGTTATTTTCCTGGCCCAGCGCGTCCACCAGATCGGCGGCGCGCAGCGTACGGCCAGCGGCGTAGTAACCATCACGCTCTTCCAGCATCACCAGCATCGGCATGTCGGTGTAGCGACGTACATAGGCGGTGAAATACTGACTTGGTTTATCGAGGTGGAATTCGCGCAGCATAACGTGGCCCATCGCCATCGCCATCGCGGCGTCGGTACCCTGTTTCGGTGCCAGCCACAGGTCACACAGTTTGGCAATTTCCGCGTAGTCCGGGGTGATCGCAACGGTTTTGGTCCCTTTGTAGCGGACTTCGGTAAAGAAGTGCGCGTCCGGGGTACGGGTCTGCGGAACGTTAGAGCCCCAGGCGATGAGGTAGCTTGAGTTGTACCAGTCAGCAGATTCCGGCACGTCGGTTTGCTCGCCCCAGGTCTGTGGAGACGCAGGCGGCAGGTCGCAGTACCAGTCGTAGAAGCTCAGGCAGGTCCCGCCGATCAGTGACAGATAGCGCGCGCCGGAGGCGTAAGAGACCATCGACATCGCCGGGATCGGCGAGAAGCCTGCCACGCGGTCAGGGCCGTAGGTTTTGACAGTGTAGACGTTAGAGGCGGCAATCAGCTCGTTTACCTCTTTCCAGGAGGAACGAACAAAGCCACCGCGGCCGCGAGCCTGCTTAAAGCTTTTCGCTTTATCCGCATCTTCGATGATGGACGCCCAGGCATCAACCGGATCGCTGTGCTGCACTTTCGCTTCACGCCACATTTTCATCAGACGCTTACGCATCAGCGGGTATTTCAGACGGTTAGCGCTATAGAGATACCAGGAGTAGCTGGCGCCACGCGGGCAGCCGCGCGGTTCGTGGTTCGGCATATCCGGGCGGGTGCGCGGATAGTCGGTCTGCTGCATTTCCCAGGTCACCAGACCGTTTTTAACGAAAATCTTCCAGCTACATGAGCCAGTGCAGTTTACGCCGTGGGTAGAACGGACAACTTTGTCATGCTGCCAGCGTTGACGGTAACCGTCTTCCCAGTCCCGGTTGGTATCCAGAACCTGGCCGTGCCCATCGGCAAAAGTTTCACCCTTCTGTTTGAAGTAGCGAAACCGGTCCAAAAATTTGCTCATCGGGTATCTCCTGTGTGGAGCCTGTGGCTCTCTAAATCGACATTGCTGATTTGCAGCGAAGGTAACGCTCTGAAAGAGGAGGAGAATTGATAACGATCAAGGCGACGAGGGACTTTCAGGGGTGGGGTTAGGCCAAATACCACCAAAGCGGTAGATTTTAAAAAATCATAATAATATGATTTTTAATGATATTTTCATTTCATCGTACAATAACCACGGCAAAATTTAACATCTCAGGTATTAAGGGGTAGACCTCCCTGCAAGGCGACGGCGATCACAGTGTTACCGGCGCGCTTCTGTGCAAACCCACCAGTATGTTGTAACTACTTACAGATCAAAAAAAACGCGGCCCCAAGGCCGCGCAAACGGATAATCACACTTACTTATTTTTCTTGGTATTACGGCCATATACCAGCCACGTAATCACAACGCAGGCGATATAGAACACAAGGAACACTTTCATCGCACCCGCCGGGGAACCGGTCAGGTCAAGCGAAATACCGAACGCTTTCGGGATAAAGAAGCCGCCAATGGCACCGATGGCAGAGATAAAGCCCAGCGCAGCAGCGGTATCCGTCGCCGCTTCACGCATCGCCTGCTCTTCGCTTCCACCCTGCGCTTTCACGCGATCCATCGTCAGCTTACGGAAGATCACGGAGATCATCTGGAAGGTGGACGCACTCCCCAAACCGGCCGTCAGGAACAGCACCATAAACACGCCGAAGAAGGCGATGAAGTTTCCGCCCTGTCCGTCCGCTGGCAGCGTCAGGAACAGCAACGCACAGAAGACCGCCATCACGACAAAGTTCACCAGCGTCACGCGGGTACCGCCCAGACGGTCAGAAACCATGCCGCCCAGTGAGCGAGCCAGCGCGCCAATAAATGGACCAAAGAAGGCGAATTGCAGGATCTGCACGTCCGGGAACTGGGTTTTCGACAGCATGGCGAAACCGGCAGAGAAACCGATAAACGACCCGAAGGTGGCCAGATACAGCAGCGCCATCACCCAAAGGTGTCCACGTTTCAGCACCGGCAGCTGTTCACTCAGTGACGCCTTTGACGCAGACAGATCGTTCATAAAGAACCACGCTGCCAGGGTGAAGACCACCAGGAACGGCACCCAAATCCAGGCGGCGTTCTGCAGATAGAGGGAAGAACCATCCGCCTGTTCAACGCCACCGCCACCAAAGGCAGCAAAAATGGACACCGAGATCGCCAGCGGCGCGATCAGCTGCATCACGCTCACGCCCATGTTGCCCAGACCACCGTTAATGCCCAGCGCGCCACCCTGTTTCGCTTTCGGGAAGAAGAAGCTGATGTTCGCCATACTGGAGGCGAAGTTCGCACCCGCAAAACCGCACAGCAGGGAGATGATCACGAACACGCTAAACGGCGTGGACGTATCCTGCACCGCGAAGCCGAGCCACACGCAAGGCACGATCATGATCCCGGTACTGAATGCCGTCCAGCGACGGCCACCAAAGACCGGCACCATAAAGGCGTAAGGAACGCGCAGCAGCGCGCCAGACAGTGACGGCAACGCGGTCAGCATAAACAGCTGATCGGTTGTGAACGTAAACCCAACTTTTGGCAGATTTACCGCCACTGCACTAAACAACATCCATACGCAAAACGCTAATAACAGACACGGAACGGAAATCCACAGATTCCGGCTTGCTACACGATGGCCGCGCTGTTGCCAGAACGCCGGATCCTCTGGACGCCAGTCTGTAATAACGGCACCATTTTCCCTTTCGGGAGCGGATGAGTGACTCATAGACACCTCTGATTCTCGAATGATGCTGCAAACATTAGGGTTTTAGGGCGGCGGTAAGTTGATATAAATCAAAGGAAAAGTGCGAGGATTTGCGGCACGAAAAAAGGTCTTATCCTTAGTGAGTAGGCAAATCAGGTCAAAAAGACGTTGTTTTTCACGGCGCTGACGCGTCCCTGCTCCCCCTACCCTCAGATGCATACTCCACTGGCAATTTAGGAGTAATCATTTATAGGTATGGGTATACTCCAGGGTATGCACCAGAATAGCGCCATTCCTGCAAGCAGGCCACGTCAGGAGCCCGGCAACTCTATGTTAAAAAGATGTTTATCACCGCTGACACTCGTCAATCAGTTAGCCCTGATCGTTTTGCTGTCCACCGCACTCGGCGTGACCGGCATGGCGATTTCCGGCTGGCTGGTACAAGGGGTACAGGGTAATGCGCATGCCATCAATGAGGCAGGCTCACTACGCATGCAGAGTTACCGTCTGCTGGCGTCGGTGCCTCTGACGCAGGACGACCAGCCTCTCATTGATGAAATGGAGCGCACGGCTTTCAGCCCTGAACTGGAAAATGCAGCCATCCGCGCCGGTCAGCAATCCCAGCTTAAAGCCCTTCAGGGCTACTGGCACACCCAACTGGAACCCGGACTGAAACAGGCGCAAAGCCCGGAGACGGTCGCGCAGGACGTGGCGGGTTTTGTCTCACGCATTGATGCCCTGGTCTCCTCTTTTGACCAAACCACTGAATTACGCATCGACCGGGTGGTGATGGTACACCGTGCCATGGCGCTGTTTATGGGCCTGCTGCTGATCTTCACCATTATCTGGCTCCGCGCGCGGCTGCTGAATCCGTGGAAACAGCTGCTGGCCATGGCCCGGGCGGTAACCGCCCGGGATTTTACCCAGCGCACGCACATCAGCGGACGCAACGAAATGGCGATGCTCGGCCAGGCGCTCAACACCATGTCGGCAGAGCTGTCCGAAAGCTACGCGGTGCTTGAGCAGCGCGTACAGGAAAAAACGGCGGGGCTGGAGCAGAAAAACGAAATTCTCTCTTTCCTGTGGCAGGCCAACCGCCGGCTGCACATGCAGGTGCCGCTCTGTGAACGCCTCTCCCCGGTGCTGAATGGCCTGCAAAATCTGACCCTGCTGCATGACCTGGAACTGCGCGTTTACGACGTGGAAGATGAAGATAATCATCAGGAGTTTACCTGTCAGTCCGACATGTCCTGTGATGATAAAGGCTGTCATTTATGCCCTCGCGGCCTGCCGCCGTCGACCACTGGCGGCACGACGCTGAAATGGCGACTAACGGACAGCCATACCCAGTACGGTATTCTGCTGGCGACCCTGCCCGCCGGGCGTCACCTGAGCCACGATCAGCAACAGCTGGTTGATACGCTGGTTGAACAGCTAACGGCCACGCTGGCGCTCGACAGGCATCAGGAAAAACAGCAGCAGCTGATCGTTATGGAAGAACGCGCCACCATCGCCCGCGAGCTGCATGACTCAATCGCCCAATCGCTCTCCTGTATGAAAATGCAGGTAAGCTGCCTGCAGATGCAGGATGCGCAGATGCCGGACAGTAATAAACAGCTGCTCAGCCAGATACGCAACGAGCTGAATACGTCCTGGGTACAGCTGCGTGAGCTGCTGACCACCTTCCGCCTGCAGCTGACCGAGCCGGGCCTGCGTCCGGCGCTGGAAGCCAGCTGTCAGGAGTTTAGCGCCCGGCTGGGGTTCCCGGTGAAGCTGGATTACCAGCTACCGCCGCGGTTTGTCCCGTCACATCAGGCCATTCATCTACTGCAGATCGCCCGTGAAGCACTCAGCAACGTGCTTAAACACGCGGAAGCAACGGCGGTCACGGTCACCGTCAGCCAGCACGCTAACCAGGTCAGACTCACGGTTCACGACAACGGCCGCGGCGTGCCGGAAAATGCCGAGCGCACGAACCACTATGGTTTAATCATTATGCGAGACCGCGCCCAAAGCCTGCGCGGTGATTGTCAGGTTCGCCGGAGAGAGACGGGTGGCACGGAAGTCGTGGTCACCTTTATTCCCGAAAAACCGCTTACAACTTCTCAAGGAGAAACCCATGACTAATCAGGAACCGGCATCCATCCTGTTGATCGACGACCATCCGATGCTGCGTACTGGCGTAAAACAGCTGGTCAGCATGGCACCCGATATTACCGTGGTTGGCGAAGCCAGCAACGGGGAACAGGGCATTGAGCTCGCCGAGTCCCTCGATCCCGATCTGATCCTGCTCGATCTGAACATGCCCGGCATGAACGGCCTGGAGACCCTCGACAAGCTGCGGGAAAAATCGCTTTCCGGACGCATCGTCGTCTTTAGCGTCTCGAACCATGAAGAAGATGTGGTCACGGCGCTGAAGCGCGGCGCGGATGGTTATCTGCTGAAAGATATGGAGCCGGAAGATCTGCTTAAAGCACTGCAGCAGGCTGCGGCCGGCGAGATGGTGCTGAGTGAAGCCCTGACGCCGGTGCTGGCCGCCAGCCTGCGGGCCAACCGCGCCACGTCTGACCGTGACGTCAGCCAGTTAACACCGCGCGAACGCGATATTCTCAAACTAATCGCCCAGGGGCTGCCGAATAAAATGATCGCCCGCCGTCTGGATATCACCGAAAGCACGGTCAAAGTGCATGTGAAGCATATGCTGAAGAAAATGAAGTTAAAATCCCGCGTTGAGGCCGCCGTGTGGGTACATCAGGAACGCATTTTTTAAGGATTACTCATCCGGCAGCAGCTTCCAGCGCGGGTCGTCGTCAGGTATAGCGATCAGCGGCTGCACCACCGCAAGCGTGATCTCATTGGACGAGACGCGCTGGCCCTTCTCATCTTCCACTACCGCCGAAAGATGCCAGCGGTTTGTCGCGCCTTCTGCCTCATTCCAGGCAGGCATAATCACGCTCCAGCCGTCGCTGCTGTTACCCTTCCCGGGCGACGTCAGGCTCAGTGCCTGGGTATCGCCCTGCCAGTGGATCTGACGGATGCCGTGCGTGCTACGAATCTGTAGCTTCAGCATGACGGTTTCACCCCCTTTCAGATCCCACGGCGGCGTTGCCAGCCAGACGGACAGCGTTTTACGCTGGCGGAACTCCATAATCGGAAGGCTGTTGCGCTCGGGGGAATCATAGCGGCTGCCACGCAGAGAACGCGTGGCCGCAACTTCACTGGCGGAGAGTTGCTTTACCAGCGGCACGCCAAAGCGGTAGTTAAGCTTCAGGCCGAGGTTATTCTGGCTTTCGCCGCTTTCACCCTGCTTATGCGCGGCGGTCAACGTGACCAGCGGAACCGGGGTATAGTTAAGCCCAAGATTGACCGCCACCGGGTTGTGATAGCCGGTTCCGCTGTTGAAGAGATCAACGTTGTCGCCAAAATACTGCTCGACGCTGACGCTGGTGTTCAGGTGATGAAACCACGGCAGCCAGGCTTTGGCGGTAACATCATATCCCCGCGCCATTCGCTGTTCCTGAACATCAGATCTGTCGCGCCATCCGGCAAACGGCTGGTAATAGTTCGCTGACAGGCGCAGATTCTCCCCCCACACCTCGGCGCCCAGTCCGGCACGCTGCAGGTTTTCGTCCAGCAGATTATCGTAGAAGGTGTTATAGCCCAGCAGCCATTTTCCGGCGACCCAGCGCTGGCCGATTCCGGCGTTACTGACCAGGCCATCCGTCTGCTGCGTCAGGCCAAGCTGGCTCCAGCTCAGGTAACGGTTGTTATCGTTCCAGGGGATAAACCAGCTCCCGCTGCTGCCGTTAAATTTGCCCTCGTTATCCACCAGTAAATTGACGCTGGCGTTCCCCCAGGGCGACAGCCAGGACTCAATCTGCTGGTTCACTTCGCCGCTCACCGCGTCGCGCACCTGACCAAAGGCAAACTGACGCGCCTGCTCGCCCGTTGTCAGGCCGTTGTCGGTCATACTGGCTTCACCAAAGGCTTTCGCCATTTCGGCCAGGTGCTTTTCCCCTTCCCCTGAGGGAGCAGCCATACCCAGGTCGGGCAGATTATCCCCGTTATTATCAAAGGGATTTTGTGCCTGCTGGATAAAGGAACGCGGCGCACTGTGAACGGCTCCGGCCGTAAGAAGGGGGAGTAAGAGCAGAAAACGAATGCGGGACGATACAACCATCAACGTCGTAAAAAAGAACCTGTGTTTATGGATAAACTCTTATTATGTTAACGCGATAAGCCTGGAAATGCAGTTCTGGCGGAAATTTCAGGATTATCCTGAAACTGATTGTCGGGTGGCGGCTACGCCACCCGACGCCCTTACACCATCATCTAAACAGTCCTTTCAACTCCGAAACGCAGGAGCCACAGTTCGTGCCGCACCGTAACGTTGCCCCCAGCGCGGCGACGCTTTCGCACCCTCCGGCTATCGCCTCCCGAATCGCATTTTCTCCGACGCTGAAGCAGCTACAGATAATGCGTCCCGGATCCACCGTCTCCTCCACACCCTGCCCGTTCAGTAGCGCATGACGCTCTGCAGGCGTCGTGGGGGGCGAGCGAAAAGCAGCGTTAATGATCGGGTGTACCAGCTCCGGTAACGCGGTGCCTTCCCAGAAGCCGAGCATCAGCTGACCTTCATGCCAGGCCAGCACGCTACTGCGTTCGCCGGTTTGAGCAACCTGTAACTGCCAGCCCCGGCTGCTGGCGTAGTTCATGACCCACGAAAGAAACGGTTTATCTCCTGATACCGTCAGATGCGAGGCTTTACGCCACCAGTGAACCCAGGATGGTAACGCCGGCTGTTCGTGGGTATAGAGCACCCCTTGCCAGGCGGGCAGCCAGGGCATGATCCGAACGGCGGTTTGTTTGCTCTCCGGCTGGCCCGACGCCGGATCGCAGCGCCCTTCCACCAGCGCATTCACCTTTCCCTGACGGGCAAACACGGCGTTCCAGTGCATCGGGGCAAACGCCTCGCCTTGCCGGATGCCGCGGTTGACTCGCACTCTGGCGACCATCACGCCGCGCGGTGAACTGATCCGCGCCAGCTGGCCATCACACAACGAGAACCGCACGGCATCGCTGGCGCAGACCTCAACAAACGGCTCCGCGATATGCTGCATCAGCCGGGACACATACCCCGTCCGGGTCATGGTGTGCCATTGATCGCGGATGCGTCCGGTATTGAGGATCACCGGGTACAGCGTGCTGACCGCCGCACCGTGCTGGACCGGATCGACCGGCACCAGGTTTCGACGCGGAAAATCCCCATGTTC
>NZ_JTLF01000340.1:0-3288 GCF_000798855.1 Enterobacter sp. ZOR0014
ATGTCCCCGAACACCTGTCTACCATGTCCCCGGACCGTACACCCACGGGGAGAGGGAACAGACACTAAAAACGGCAACTTTCGTTGCCGTTTTGCTTTTACCTTGCGTCGTCAGGCAGCGCATACGCGACGATATAGTCGCCCATCTTCGTGCCAAACGAACCGTGACCACCCGCAGAGATGACAACGTACTGCTTGCCATTCACTTCATAGGTCATCGGCGTTGCCTGTCCACCCGCAGGCAGACGGCCTTGCCACAGTTTCTCACCGTTGGTCATGTTGTACGCGCGCAGGTAGTTATCTGCGGTTGCCGCGATGAACAGCACGTTACCGGCGGTAGAGATTGGGCCACCCAGCATTGGCATACCCATATTGAACGGCACCGGAACCGGCATCGGGAACGGCATGCTGTCCTGTGGCGTACCAATACGTTTTTTCCACACAATCTGGTTGGTTTTCAGATCCAGACCGGAGATGTAACCCCAGGCAGGCTGTTTACACGGCAGACCAAACGGTGACAGGAACGGGTTCAGGGTCACGCCATACGGTACGCCGTACTGCGGCTGGATACCGGCTTCGGTACCGCTGCCTTTTGCATCTTTCGGCTGTTCCATTGGGTTGCCCGGACCGCGTGGGATCAGGCGGGAAACGAACGGCAGCGCCATTGGGTTGGCGATAGCAACCTGACGGTTCGGGTCGACGGAAATACCGCCCCATTCGAACATCCCCAGGTTACCCGGGAAGACCAGCGTGCCCTGCTCAGAAGGTGGTGTGAAGATGCCTTCATAGCGCAGCTGATGGAACATCACGCGGCATACCAGCTGGTCAAACATGGTGGCACCCCACATGTCTGCCCCGCTCAGGTCTTTCTTCGGACGGAAGCTCAGGTCAGAGAACGGCTGCGTTTTAGAGACGTAGTCGCCTTTCGCCGCGCCCTGCGGAACCGGTTTTTCCGGCGCAGGCACAACCAGCTTGCCGTTGCTGCGATCCAGCACGAAGATGTTGCCCGTCTTGGCCGGAGCGTAAATCACCGGCACGGTTTTGCCGTTAACGGTAATGTCCGCCAGCGTCGGCTGGGACGGCATATCCATATCCCACAGATCGTGGTGAACGGTCTGGTAGCTCCATGCCAGCTTACCGGTGGTCGCGTTCAGCGCCACGATGGCGCTCGCATAGCGCTCCTGTTCCGGCGTGCGGTTACCGCCCCAGATATCTGGCGTGGTCACACCCATCGGCAGGTACACCAGGTCCAGCTTCGCGTCATACGCGGCAGGCGCCCAGGAGTTTGGCGAGTTGAAGGTAAACGTGTGTTCGTCTGATGGAATCGCGTTAGGATCTTTCGCGCCCGGATCGAAGGCCCACAGCAGTTTACCGGTGTTCACGTCGAAGCCGCGGATCACGCCCGAGGTTTCACGCGTGGAGAAGTTATCCGTCACCGAACCGGCAATCACGATGGTTTTATCGGTGATAATTGGCGGAGAAGTCGGTTCATACAGACCCGGCGTGGTGTCCGGCATGTTGGTCTGCAGATTCAGGATACCTTTGTTGGCGAAGGTTTCGCACAGCTTGCCCGTTTCTGCGTTGATGGCAAACAGACGGCCATCGTTCACAGGCAGCATAATGCGGCGAGGACAGTCGGCAACTACTTCCGGACTCGCATTATCCGCACGCGCTTCGTGGTAAGAGACGCCACGGCAGGTCACGTGCTGGAATGACGGGTTGGAATTCAGCTGTGGATCGAAGTGCCATTTCTCTTTACCGGTGGCCGCGTCGAGCGCGAACAGACGTTGGTGCGCCGTACACAGATAAAGCATGTTGCCGACTTTAATTGGCGTCACTTCGTTGGTCAGTTCGCCCGGATCGTTCGGCATCTTCAGGTCGCCGGTACGGAATACCCAGGCTTCTTTCAGGTTTTTAACGTTGTCCGCGTTGATCTGCTTAAGCGGGGAGTAACGCTGACCTTCCTGGTTACGGCCATAGGCCGGCCAGTCACCGTCAGCAACCTGCGAGATAGCCGCCGCAGGGGTAGACTCCGCATTCAGCGTCCCGTTGATCTCCTGCGGATCGTTAAAACCGGCCCAGGTGAGCATACCGCCGCTGATGAGCAACGCCACCAGCAGTGCCGCCACGGCACCGCGGGATGGCACAATCAGGCGACGCCAGACGAACGGCAGGATCAGCCAGATACCGAAGAAGACCAGGATGTCGCTGCGCGGCGTCAGTGCCCAGAAGTCGAAGCCGACTTCCCAGACGCCCCAGATCATGGTTGCGAGGAGTAAAACTGCATACAGCCACAGTGCAGATTGTTTTCTACGCCAGAGCAGGACGGTTACGCCAAGCATAACCAGGCCCGCGATTGGGTAGTACCAGGAGCCGCCGATCGCGACCAGCCAGACGCCACCGATTAACAGGTACAGGCCGCAGAAGGCGGCGAATAACGCTGTTAGTGTCACCAGTAGACGCGGCTGTTTAGAGTGTGTTTCAGCCATAGAAAGTGTACTCGTCAGTTTTTGTTAATAATTTGCTAGCAACTAATTATAGGTATTAACAAGTGTGATCGGAATCACAATATTTGCTTTTTATAACTCATACGCCAGGCTTATCCATTTGCTGATATAATGGCTGGCTTGCGTATCAATGCCTGAAGTGAGTTCATCTGCATTGAGAGATTTTCATTAAAATCATATGGTTAGTAATATGAAACATACTGTTGAAGTGATGATCCCGGAAGCCGAGATCAAAGCGCGTATCGCCGAACTGGGTCGTCAAATCACCGAACATTACAAGGACAGCGGCAGCGAAATGGTGCTGGTTGGTCTGTTGCGTGGCTCTTTCATGTTCATGGCGGACCTGTGCCGTGAAGTGCAGGTGCCTCACGAGGTCGATTTTATGACCGCCTCCAGCTACGGCAGCGGCATGTCCACAACCCGTGATGTGAAAATCCTGAAAGATCTGGATGAAGATATTCGTGGCAAAGACGTGTTGATCGTGGAGGATATTATCGACTCCGGTAACACGCTCTCTAAAGTGCGCGAGATCCTGAGCCTGCGCGAGCCGAAATCACTGGCAATTTGTACGCTGCTGGATAAACCTGACCGTCGCGAAGTGCAGGTCCCGGTAGAGTTTGTCGGTTTCTCCATTCCGGACGAATTCGTGGTGGGTTACGGCATCGACTACGCACAGCGTTATCGTCATCTGCCGTATGTGGGAAAAGTGGTATTGCTGGACGAGTAAACGAGTTGGGTGCGGCCTGATGCCCTCACCCCGGCCCTCTCCCACAGGGAGAGGG
>NZ_JTLF01000317.1:0-80085 GCF_000798855.1 Enterobacter sp. ZOR0014
ACAGTGGCGTTTCACCATCCTCAACCCAGACCAGAGAGGTAGGGCCAGCCTTAGGTGTGTTGGTCACAAAAGCAATATTCACAGTGTTATCTTCAGCCGGAACTTCAATCGTAATCGGGGAAGAGCCGTTCAGGCTACTGGTAAAGGTTTTTGTCACTTTGTTCGGCTGAGGTAATTTCAGGGCAGCAATTTGTGAGTCAGCATCAGCGGAATAGCCTAAACCCCAACGTGTAAAGAATTCACGTAAATCATGCCCCGCTGCTTTGCTGGCATTGACCACAAAGAAATCAATTTTTTGTTGATTGGTTGCAACCAGAGATTTGCCTTTACCCTCGTTATAGGTTTCGCGGTAGGTTTTGCCAATATAAGCGAAGAGATCGGGCCACGATGTTTTCAGCTGGGTAAACATCATTAATTTACGGAAGACGTCATTGTCAGTATCAAACTGATGTGTTTCGCCAGAATTCAGGAAAGAACCGACGGCCTGCTGATCCCAGGAGAAATTGTTGTAATACAGATTTTCGTGACAGGATTTATCCGTGACTTCTCCGCGTAACACACGGCAGGCTGAAACGGACATAATATTATTTGTCACTTCCGTTAACCCGTCCCATGCCCAGGTCATCTGATTTTGGTGGCCATATTCATGCCAATGGCCCCAGCTGGTTTCGGTTGGTAAGCTGTTGCCAAAGCCGATCCCAATACGTCCGGCTCCTCCCTGAGACCAGCAGCAGCTGTTAAAAATACCGAAATTCAAACCACGCAGAGGCTGATGTAAATACGATGACCCATCAAGCCCGTTAACCCTATCATAGTCCATGACGTAGCTTAATTGTTCGCGCAGCATTTGCAGCACATTGGTATTCAGTGACGCTTTAGCGGTGGAATTATTCACGACATACCGAGAGCGCCCGTCAAACAGCAGCGTTTGCCCGGTCGGTGTACTCTGCTGGCTCAGGGCCTTCCACTCTTCTTTTGTGTTAAGTCCGAAAACAAATAGCGGGTGTTTTTTCGCGGTCGTCGATGTGACATCCACACGAACGAGTGTGTTCATATGGCTATAGGTACCACTTTTATCCCAGCAGGCCAGCAGCATTAATCCATTTTCACTCAGAGTATATTGCGTTGAGTGATTGGCATTTAACTGCACCTGATATTTAGTGGTGATTGTACCGCTGTATTGATTTTCCAGTCCTGCGTAGCAGACCACATCATCGGGTTGGGAAGAGGTGGTCAATGTGAACGTATCACCCTCTTCACCATAATAATAGGTATTAAAATAGGGATTGCGACCTGTGAAGCCTGTTCTGGCACGAGCTTCATCATGATCTTCAATGGCTGGAATATAATAAATGTCTTTGTCAGCATCACCATAAATTTGCATGGTGCGCTTTTGCCAGTAGAGAACATCAGTCGGGTCGGCTGAACGGGTGAGGGTTTTTTGTGGATCTTCAGATAACAGTTGATAACTCATACCGAGTTCATCCAGAGCTTCATTGAAGGCCTGGTTATCCTGCCATCTTTCCCACCAGTTGGCCGTGGTTTCAGCGTATAAAGGCAAAGACGTTACCGATGCACATAACAGCGCAGCAGCAACACATTTTTTCTGTATGCCACTCTTCAGTATATTCATAAAAGATATGTCCGTTATCGAGAAAATATTAAGAAAAACGGACTCATTACATCACGCTGTAATATCGTTAAGAACCGAGGAATGATGAAAAGTAAATGTAGAAAAAATGATGATATTGAATATTTCTAGGTTGGGTTGGACATATAGTGACGGTAAATAGTTTGGGGTGAGAAACAAGGACGCAAAAAATAAACACGCCTGATAAACAGGCGTGTTTTTAGATTACTTCTCGTTGAGGCCGAGTTTCTTCTCAAGATAGTGGATGTTAGTTCCACCATTCTGGAAGTGCTCGTCGCTCATGATGCGCATCTGGAGATCAACGTTGGTTTTAATACCGTCGATGATCAACTCCTGCAGGGCGTTCTTCATGCGGGCAATCGCCACGTCACGGTTTTCGCCGTAGCAGATGAGCTTACCGATCATTGAGTCATAGTACGGCGGTACGGTGTAACCGGCGTAGATATGAGACTCCCAACGCACACCAAAGCCTCCCGGCGCGTGGAAACGCGTGATTTTACCCGGGCTTGGCAGGAAGGTGTTCGGGTCTTCGGCGTTGATACGGCATTCAACCGCATGGCCTTTCACCACGACTTCTTCCTGCTTGATGGACAACGGCTGACCCGCAGCGATACGCAGCTGTTCTTTGATCAGGTCAACGCCGGTGATCATTTCGGTAACCGGGTGTTCAACCTGAATACGGGTGTTCATCTCGATGAAGTAGAACTCGCCGTTTTCGAACAGGAACTCAAAAGTACCCGCCCCGCGATAGCCGATATCGACACACGCCTTGGCGCAACGCTCACCGATGTAGCGACGCAGTTCCGGGGTAATGCCCGGCGCAGGTGCTTCTTCGACGACTTTCTGGTGACGACGCTGCATGGAGCAGTCACGTTCTGCCAGATAGATCGCGTTACCCTGACCGTCAGCCAACACCTGAATTTCGATGTGGCGTGGGTTTTCCAGGTATTTTTCCATGTACACCATGTCATTGCTGAAAGCCGCTTTCGCTTCCGCTTTGGTCATGGAGATGGACTGCGCCAGTTCAGCATCGCTGCGTACTACGCGCATACCGCGACCGCCGCCACCGCCGGACGCCTTGATGATAACCGGGTAGCCAATGCGTTTAGCATGAGCACGGTTAGCATCCATGTCGTCGGTCAGAGGGCCGTCAGAGCCTGGTACGGTTGGCACACCGGCTTTTTTCATCGCGGTGATCGCAGACACTTTGTCGCCCATCAGGCGGATAGTGTCGGCTTTCGGGCCGATGAAGATAAAGCCAGAGCGTTCAACCTGCTCAGCAAAGTTGGCGTTCTCAGAGAGGAAGCCATAACCCGGATGAATTGCCACCGCGCCGGTGATTTCAGCGGCGCTGATGATAGCCGGGATGTTCAGATAGCTTTTTACGGACGGAGCCGGGCCAATACAGACCGTCTCATCCGCCAGCAATACGTGTTTTAAATCGCGATCCGCACTTGAGTGCACCGCGACGGTCTTGATGCCCAGTTCTTTACAGGCACGAAGAATACGCAGTGCAATCTCGCCGCGGTTGGCGATAACAATTTTATCCAGCATGTTCGCCTCGTTACTCGATGACGACCAGCGGCTCGTCAAATTCAACCGGCTGACCACTTTCGACCAGAATCGCTTTCACAGTACCTGATTTGTCTGCTTCGATCTGGTTCATCATTTTCATCGCTTCAACGATGCACAGGGTATCGCCTACGTTGACTTTCTGACCCACTTCGATGAACGCCTTCGCGTCCGGGCTCGGGGTGCGGTAGAAAGTACCAACCATTGGGGAACGTACGATGTGACCACTGATTTCTGCTGCAGCGGCAGGTGCGGCTTCAGCTGCTGGTGCAACGGCTGCGGAGAGCGCAGGCTGCTGCACTGGCGCAGCGTAAGCCTGCTGCATTACCGGGAAGCTAGCGGCTGGGGCTGCACGGCTGATGCGTACAGACTCTTCGCCTTCAGAAATTTCCAGTTCGGAGATGCCTGATTCTTCAACCAGCTCGATCAGTTTTTTAATCTTACGAATATCCATGAGTGGGTTCCGTACTCTTGTTTAGTGTGATTGTGACAAGCGTTTTACCGCTGTCTGTAAAGCGTATGAATAACCGTCAGCGCCCAGTCCGCAGATAACGCCAGTAGCGATATCCGACAGATACGAATGGTGGCGGAACGGCTCTCGGGCGTGCACGTTACTCAGGTGGATCTCGATAAACGGGATACTCACCGCGAGCAGTGCGTCGCGGATAGCAACACTGGTGTGCGTAAACGCGGCCGGATTGATCAGGATATAGTCCACATTGTCTTTAGCCTGATGAATACGGTCGATGATTGCGTACTCCGCGTTTGACTGAAAATGATCCAAATCCACATTCAGCGACGCTGCTTCCGTGCTCAGACGGTTAACAATTTCGCTCAATGTTAGCGTGCCGTACTTCTCTGGCTCACGGGTTCCGAGCATGTTCAGGTTCGGTCCGTTCAATACTAAGATATGGAACTTGTCAGTCATTATGCCGCTATCTCCTGCGATTTTCGGGTAAAAAACAAAATATACCGTCGAAGCGCAAATGTCACCTTTTCAGAGGCCAAAAACCACTGTCAGGCGAACCAAGGTCGCACATTATAACGATTTCGTAGCATTTGGCAGCTAAATACTGGTCTTATCAGGGAAGATTATCAACCGCAATCCAAAAAAGATTTGCGGTTGAGGGGCAATCTGCGGGAAAACGCACAGTTTCGCGAACTATCGCAACCACTGGCGGAACTTCTTGTAACGCCATGCTAAAAGCGCCACTGCCGCCAGCGCATACAGGACTGGCTGCGGGGAGAGGATCTTCACCGACCACAGATAATGAATGGGGGCGAGGATCGCGACAAGATAGACGAAGTTGTGCAGTAACTGCCAGCGTCTGCCCAGCTTTCGCTGCGCATATTGCGTGGACGTCAGCGCTAACGCCAGTAAAACCAGCCAGCTTACGATACCCAGCGTCAGATAAGGGCGTGTCACCAGCTCTCGGCCAAGCAGTGTCAGATTGTTAATTCCCAGTTCCAGCAGGGCGTAGCTGGTAAGGTGCAGCGTCGCCCAGGCAAAACACCATAGCCCCAAAAGCCGACGGGTACGTATCAATAATGGCTGTTTAGCGTAGCGCGCCAGCGGCGAGACGAGCAAGGTTGCCAGTAAAAATTTCAGAGCCATCCGACCCGTAAAATGCTGGATATCCTTTGCCGGATCGGCGCTAAAGAGGCCCTGACTGGCGGCCCAGAACAACCAGATAAAAGGAAGTATTCCGGCTAAATGCAGCAGCACTTTCAGCCAGGTAATCTGCTTTGCCGTTAAACGCACTCAGAAGTTCTCCCGTAAATTAAGGCCACGGTAAAGCGAAGCCACTTCATCCGCATACCCGTTAAACAACAGCGTGGGCTGACGCTTAACGTCCAGCGCACCACCCGCGCCAATAAAGCGCTCAGTCGCCTGCGACCAGCGGGGATGATCCACATGAGGATTCACATTCGCGAAGAAACCGTATTCACCCGGTGCTGCCAGGTTCCAGGTCGTTGGCGGACGCTCGCGAGTCAGCTTAATGCTGACGATAGACTTAATTCCTTTGAAGCCGTATTTCCACGGTACGGTTAACCGAATGGGGGCGCCGTTTTGAGGAGGAAGCGCCTTGCCGTATACGCCAACGGTCAGCAGGGTAAGGGGATGCATGGCTTCGTCGAGGCGTAGCCCTTCAACGTACGGATAGTCCAGTCCACCGCCGATAAACCGATCTTTCTGGCCCGGCATCTCGTCCGGAGCGTAGCGCGTCTGGAAGGCGACATATTTTGCATTGCTGGTGGGCTCAACCAACGCCAGCAGCTTATGCAGCGGGAAGCCGACCCAGGGTACCACCATCGACCAGGCTTCCACGCAGCGCATGCGATAGATGCGCTCTTCGAGCGGGAAGCGGGTGGTCAGATCGTGGTGGTCCAGCGTCAGGGGTTTTGCCACCTCGCCGTCAATTTTCAACGTCCACGGATCGGTTTTCATGCTGCCTGCATTGGCGGCAGGATCGGCTTTATCCAGACCAAATTCGTAAAAGTTGTTGTAGCCGGTGACTTTGTCTTCAGGGGTGAGCGTCAGTTTGTTTTGCCACTCGGCGGGTTTCGTAAACGTAAGCGGGGCGCCGGAAGGTGCCTTAGGGCGATCGTTACCTTTAAACCAGTCGAGCAGGTCGGCATGTGCCGCAGGGGAGAGCGTCAGTGCAGTGGCGCTGATGCCAAGCATTTTCAGGATCTGGCGGCGCTGTAACATAAAGACAGACTCGGACGTTACGTCGGCTTCCGTCAGTTTTCGGTTTTTCATGGCATCCTCCGTCATGCGTTTTTCTAAGCATGACGGAGGAGAGCGCTTCACGCGAATATGTCACGAAAATTTGAAGATTAGGCGATTTTCACCAGCGCGCGACCGTGGAACTGGTTATCCATGATTTTACTGGCATAGTCTGGCGCCTGGCTGAGACTTATCTCCGTTGCGCTCTGGGTAAAGAACGATTCCGGCAGATCGCGTACCAGACGTTCCCAGGCCTCCGTGCGGCGAGCCGCTGGCGTCATCACGGAGTCCACGCCCTGCAGGCGAACGTTACGCAAAATAAACGGCATGACGGTAGTTGGCAGGGCAAAGCCGCCCGCCAGACCGCAGGCTGCCACGCAGCCGCCGTAGTTCATCTGCGCCAGGACCTTCGCCAGCACTTTATCGCCGACGGTATCTACCGCGCCCGCCCAGACCTGTTTTTCCAGTGGACGGGTTTCGGCGAATTCATCGCGGCCAAGAATGCGGCTGGCACCGAGCTGGCGAAGATAATCATGCGTACTTTCCCGGCCGGAAACCGCCGTGACCTGGTAACCCAGTTTGTGCAGCAACGTTACCGCCGTGCTCCCCACGCCACCGCTGGCGCCGGTCACGACAATGTCACCCGACTCAGGGTGAACCCCCGCCTCTTCCAGCGCCATCACGCACAGCATGGCGGTAAAGCCTGCGGTGCCGATGATCATCGCTTTGCGACCATCCATGCCTTTCGGCATCGGCACCAGCCAGTCGCCTTTTACGCGCGCCTGTGTTGCCAGCCCGCCCCAGTGATTTTCACCCACACCCCAGCCGGTGAGCAGCACGTGCTGGCCCGCATGGAAGCGAGGGTCTTCGCTGCTGTGGACCCGGCCAGCAAAATCAATACCCGGCACCATAGGGAAATTTCGGATGATTTTACCCTTACCGGTGATCGCCAGCGCATCTTTGTAATTTAAACTGGACCAGTCGATGTCGACGGTGACGTCGCCTTCCGGCAGACGGCTCTCTTCTACGGCCTGTACTGAGGCAAGCGTTTTGCCGTCCTGCTGTTCTAAGATCAAAGCCTGCATACGGGGTCCTCACGACTCAGATGATTGGAAAATAATTTCTGAAGACTATACTCGCTCAGGGTAATTCAATGCCGATTTAACGCAATAAATTGCCAGATACGCCCGATTTGGTAGTATGCCGCATTTGAAATGCAAGTTAGCGCTTACTCGCTACCCCCTCAACCCACGGAGTAATCTCAAGGATGCGATTAACGACGAAGTTCTCGGCTTTTATCACCTTGCTAACGGGGCTGACCATCTTTGTCACGCTTCTGGGTTGCTCTTTGAGCTTTTATAACGCCATTCAGGACAAACTGGTCAACCGGGTGCAGTCTGTTGCATCGGTCATTGATACGCGTCTGCTGACCACGCCACTCCCGTCGCTCTCCCGGGAACTGGATGAGTTGATGGTGCCGGTTGATATTATTCGGATCGATATTCAGCAGGGAAAGCATCAGGTTTTAAGCCATGAACGGCAGGGAAGTTATCGCCCTGCGGGCGTAGTGAGTCAGTACCGGGAAGTAACGGTGCACTCCCTTAAAAACCCGGGTATGACCATTCACATGGTCTATCTCGATCCGATGGCCAGCTATTTCCGTTCCATGATGACCACCGCGCCGCTCACGATCGCGGTTGCATTCATTATTCTGCTCATTTTTCTCGCGGTTCGCTGGTTGCGCCGCCAGCTCTCAGGGCAGGAACTGCTGGAAATCCGCTCCGTCCGCATCCTGAACGGTGAGCGCGGCCCGCAGGTGCGCGGCTCTGTTCATGAATGGCCGTCACGCACCAGCAGTGCGCTGGATACGTTGCTCTCAGAAATTCAGTTTGCCAGCGACCAGCGCAGCCGTATGGATACGCTGATCCGCTCTTATGCCGCGCAGGATAATAAAACCGGCCTTAACAACCGCCTTTTCTTTGATAATCAACTGGCCACGCTGCTCGACGATTCGGAAAAAGTGGGCACTCACGGCGTGGTGATGATGATTCGCCTGCCCGATTTCGATCTGCTGCGCGACACATGGGGGCAGCGGGCCGCGGAAGAAAATCTCTTTACGCTGATCAACCTGCTCTCCACCTTTATCATGCGCTACCCCGGGGCACTGTTGGCCCGCTATCACCGCAGCGACTTTGCCGTGTTATTGCCGCATCGCACGCTAAAAGAGTCGGAAAGTATTGCCAGCCAGCTGCTGAAGGCGGTAGACGCGCTGCCCCAGACTAAAATGCTCGATCGCGACGACATGGTGCATATGGGGATCTGCGCCTGGCGTGGCGGTCAGTCGACGGAGCAGGTGATGGAGCATGCGGAATCGGCTACCCGCAACGCCGTGTTGCAGGGGGCGAATGGATGGGCCGTTTACGATGACTCGTTACCGGAAAAAGGGCGTGGAAACGTGCGGTGGCGTACGTTGATTGAGCAAATGCTGAGCCGCGGTGGGCCACGCATTTATCAAAAACCGGCGGTCATGAAAAACGGCTATGTCCATCATCGCGAACTGATGTGCCGTATTTTTGACGGTACGGAAGAGGTTATTTCTGCGGAATATCTGCCAATGGTGCTGCAATTTGGGCTGTCTGAAGAGTATGACCGCCAGCAAATTTCCCGCCTGATCCCATTTTTATCTTTCTGGCCGGAAGAAAGTCTGGCGTTACAGGTCACCGTTGAGTCGTTAATACGCCCGCGTTTTCAGCGCTGGCTGCGTGATACATTAATGCAATGCGAAAAATCGCAACGCAAACGCATTATTTTTGAACTTGCTGAGGCGGATGTGGGTCAACACATCAGCCGGTTACGTCCGGTGGTTCGTTTGATCAACGCGCTCGGTGCGCGTGTGGCGGTGACACAAGCTGGTTTAACGCTGGTCAGTACCGACTGGATCAAGGAACTGGATGTGGAGCTATTAAAGCTGCATCCGGGGCTGGTAAGAAATATTGAAAAGCGCACGGAAAACCAGCTGCTGGTTCAGAGTCTGGTTGAAGCGTGTAAAGGAACCCGAACACAAGTCTTTGCCGCGGGCGTGCGCTCCAGGGGCGAATGGCAGATGTTAACAGAGCGCGGTGTCATGGGCGGTCAGGGCGATTTTTTTGCCGCCTCTCAACCGCTTGACACCAACGTGAAAAAATATTTGCAAAGATACTCTGTTTGACCTGCCGTTTACGTTGTTTTCACGTAGAATATCGCGCCTGTAGCTTTGAGTATGTCGAGCAAAAAGCCAGTGAACGACCTTTAACGGGTTACAAAGGTCAGTAAGGAATGCTGCTGTTGACTCAGCCCTGAGGGAGTCAGGGATCAATTTTGTAACATCAGGAAACGTACTGCACAAATTTTCACCGTTGCAGATGATTTTTGCGCCTTGTCGCTGCTGCGTGTGGTTGGTAAAGTAAGCGGATTTTGTTTTCCGCCCCAGCTTTCAGGATTATCCCTTAGTATGTTGAAAAAATTTCGTGGCATGTTTTCCAATGACCTGTCCATTGACCTGGGTACCGCGAATACCCTTATTTACGTAAAAGGACAAGGCATCGTATTGAATGAGCCTTCTGTTGTGGCCATTCGTCAGGATCGTGCAGGCTCGCCGAAAAGCGTCGCCGCAGTGGGTCATGACGCGAAGCAGATGCTGGGTCGTACCCCTGGCAACATCGCCGCAATTCGCCCAATGAAAGACGGCGTTATCGCTGACTTCTTCGTGACTGAAAAAATGCTTCAGCACTTCATCAAGCAGGTTCACAGCAACAGCTTCATGCGTCCAAGCCCGCGTGTTCTGGTGTGTGTGCCGGTTGGCGCAACCCAGGTAGAGCGTCGCGCAATCCGTGAATCTGCTCAGGGTGCGGGTGCTCGTGAAGTGTTCCTGATTGAAGAGCCAATGGCGGCGGCAATCGGTGCAGGTCTGCCTGTGTCTGAAGCAACCGGTTCAATGGTGGTGGATATCGGTGGTGGTACCACAGAAGTGGCCGTTATCTCTCTGAACGGTGTGGTGTACTCCTCCTCCGTACGTATCGGTGGTGACCGCTTCGATGAAGCCATCATTAATTACGTGCGCCGTAACTACGGCTCTCTGATCGGTGAAGCGACCGCAGAGCGTATCAAACACGAAATCGGCTCTGCTTATCCGGGCGATGAAGTGCGTGAGATCGAAGTGCGTGGTCGTAACCTGGCGGAAGGTGTGCCACGCGGCTTTACCCTGAACTCCAACGAAATTCTGGAAGCGCTGCAGGAACCGCTGACTGGCATCGTGAGCGCGGTAATGGTTGCGCTGGAACAGTGCCCACCAGAACTGGCGTCCGATATCTCCGAGCGCGGTATGGTTCTGACCGGTGGTGGTGCGCTGCTGCGTAACCTCGACCGCCTGTTAATGGAAGAGACAGGTATTCCTGTCGTAGTTGCAGAAGATCCACTGACTTGCGTCGCCCGTGGTGGTGGCAAGGCGCTGGAAATGATCGACATGCACGGCGGCGACTTGTTCAGCGAAGAGTAGTCATTGTGAAAGGGTAGCGAATCGCTACCCTTTCTCTCTGACACGAGAATACGCATAGCCTATGAAGCCAATTTTTAGCCGTGGCCCATCGCTACAGTTTCGCCTTATTCTGGCGGTTCTGGTTGCGCTTGGCGTCATTATTGCCGATAGCCGCCTCGGTACGTTCAGCCAGATCAGAACGTACATGGATACCGCCGTCAGTCCTTTCTACTTTATATCAAATGGTCCCCGTGAACTGCTCGACTCCGTTTCTCAAACGCTGTCTTCACGAGACCAGCTCGAACTTGAAAACCGGGCATTACGCCAGGAACTGCTGCTGAAAAACAGCGAACTGCTGATGCTGGGGCAATATAAGCAGGAAAACGCGCGTCTGCGTGAACTGCTCGGCTCGCCGCTGCGTCAGGATGAGCAGAAGATGGTCACCCAGGTGATCTCCACCGTGAACGATCCTTACAGCGATCAGGTTGTGATCGACAAAGGGAGTGTGAACGGTGTGTATGAAGGCCAGCCCGTAATCAGTGATAAAGGCGTAGTGGGGCAGGTTGTTGCCGTCGCCAAGCTGACCAGCCGCGTGCTGCTGATTTGCGATGCCACGCATGCGCTGCCTATCCAGGTCCTGCGTAACGATATCCGCGTGATTGCGGCCGGTAACGGCTGTACGGACGATCTGCAGCTGGAGCACCTGCCTGCGAACACGGACATCCGTGTCGGTGATGTCCTGGTGACTTCCGGTTTGGGTGGACGCTTCCCTGAGGGTTACCCGGTTGCGGTGGTCTCTTCCGTGAAGCTCGATACTCAACGTGCGTACACCGTCATTCAGGCTCGTCCGACTGCGGGTTTACAGCGTCTGCGCTACCTGCTGCTGCTCTGGGGTGCCGATCGTAATGGCACGAATCCGATGACGCCTGAAGAGGTGCACCGTGTCGCAAACGAACGCCTGATGCAGATGATGCCGCAGGTTCTTCCGCCTGCGGACTCCATGGGGCCACCTGCGCCAGTGCCCGCGCCGGCAACCGGGTTAACGCAGCCGCTGCCAGATGCGCCGCCACCGCCTAAACTCTCTTCGGGAGGGCAGTAGTGGCAAGTTATCGTAGCCAGGGACGCTGGGTCATCTGGCTCTCGTTCCTCATTGCACTGTTGCTGCAGATTATGCCCTGGCCGGATAACATTCTCGTTTTCCGGCCAAACTGGGTCTTGCTCATTTTACTTTACTGGATCCTTGCCCTGCCGCACCGCGTAAATGTCGGCACGGGTTTTGTTATGGGTGCCATACTGGATCTCATTAGTGGCTCTACGCTGGGCGTTCGCGCCCTGTCCATGAGCATTATTGCGTACCTCGTCGCACTGAAATTCCAGCTCTTTCGTAACCTCGCGCTCTGGCAACAGGCCCTGGTCGTGATGTTGTTGTCGCTTGCTGCGGATATCGTTGTTTTCTGGGCAGAGTTTTTAGTGATCAACGTCTCTTTCCGACCGGAAGTGTTCTGGAGTAGTGTAGTAAACGGTGTGCTCTGGCCGTGGCTGTTCCTGCTGATGCGTAAGGTTCGCCAGCAGTTTGCCGTGCAATAAAAAGGTTTCTATGACGTCTTTGTATCTCGCTTCCGGTTCCCCGCGCCGTCAGGAACTCCTGACCCAGTTAGGGGTATCTTTTGAACGCATCGTGACCGGCATTGAAGAAAAACGTGCTGAGGGCGAAAGTGCGCAGCAATACGTCTCTCGCCTGGCGCGCGAGAAAGCGCAGGCGGGCGTGGCGTTAGTGCCCCGCGATCTGCCGGTGCTGGGAGCAGATACCATCGTTATCCTTAATGGTGAAGTGCTTGAGAAACCGCACGATACCGAACATGCGGCGCGTATGCTGCGCAAAATGTCCGGGCAAACGCATCAGGTAATGACGGCGGTCGCGCTGGCGGATAGCCAGCACGTGCTGGATTGTCTGGTGGTAACCGATGTCACGTTCAGAGTACTTACCGACGACGAGATCGCCGCTTATATTGCCAGCGGTGAACCGATGGATAAAGCAGGTGCATACGGTATTCAGGGGCTGGGTGGCTGTTTTGTCAGGAAGATTCATGGCAGCTATCACGCCGTAGTCGGCTTACCGCTGGTGGAAACGTATGAGTTGCTGAGCAATTTTAACTCACTGCGTGAGGGAAGGGATAATTATGACGGCTGAATTGTTGGTAAACGTAACGCCATCGGAAACCCGTGTGGCCTATATTGACGGTGGCATTCTTCAGGAAATTCATATTGAGCGTGAAGCGCGGCGCGGAATAGTAGGCAATATCTACAAAGGTCGTGTCAGTCGTGTACTGCCGGGTATGCAGGCGGCTTTTGTAGATATTGGTCTGGATAAGGCGGCATTTTTACATGCCTCCGATATCATGCCGCACACCGAGTGCGTTGCAGGCGAAGAGCAAAAGCAGTTTGCCGTGCGCGATATTTCCGAACTGGTGCGTCAGGGCCAGGACTTAATGGTGCAGGTGGTGAAAGATCCCCTGGGCACCAAAGGCGCTCGTCTGACCACCGACATCACCTTACCCTCCCGTTATCTGGTCTTTATGCCCGGCGCGTCACACGTCGGCGTTTCGCAGCGCATTGAGAGCGAAAGCGAGCGCGAGCGTCTGAAGAAAGTGGTCAGCGCCTACTGCGATGAACAGGGCGGGTTTATTATCCGCACCGCCGCGGAAGGGATCAGCGAAGACGATCTGGCATCCGATGCCGCATACCTTAAGCGCGTCTGGACCAAAGTGATGGAGCGTAAAAAACGCAACCAGACCCGCTACCAGCTTTACGGTGAGCTGGCGCTGGCTCAGCGCGTTCTGCGTGACTTTGCCGATGCGCAGCTCGACCGCATTCGCGTGGACTCTCGCCTGACGTATGAAGCGCTGCTGGAATTTACCGCTGAATACATCCCGGAAATGCCGGGCCTGCTGGAGCACTACACCGGGCGTCAGCCTATCTTCGATCTCTATGATGTCGAAAACGAGATCCAGCGTGCCCTGGAGCGTAAGGTTGAGCTCAAGTCCGGCGGGTATCTGATTATCGATCAGACCGAAGCGATGACCACCGTCGATATCAACACCGGCGCGTTTGTTGGCCATCGCAACCTCGATGACACCATCTTCAACACCAACATTGAAGCCACGCAGGCGATTGCCCGCCAGCTGCGTCTGCGCAATCTCGGCGGCATTATCATCATCGACTTCATCGATATGAGTAATGAAGATCACCGCCGCCGCGTGCTGCATTCACTGGAGCAGGCGCTGAGTAAGGATCGCGTGAAAACCAGCATTAACGGTTTCTCGCAGCTGGGGCTGGTGGAAATGACGCGTAAGCGCACCCGTGAAAGCGTTGAGCATGTGCTGTGTAATGAATGCCCAACCTGCCATGGACGCGGAACGGTAAAGACGGTTGAGACCGTCTGCTACGAAATTATGCGTGAAATCGTCCGAGTTCATCACGCCTACGACTCCGACCGTTTTCTGGTCTATGCTTCCCCTGCGGTGGCGGAAGCGTTGAAAGGCGAAGAGTCGCACGCGCTGGCGGAAGTGGAAATCTTTGTCGGCAAACAGGTAAAAGTACAAATTGAACCGCTCTATAACCAGGAGCAGTTTGACGTTGTGATGATGTAAAACGCAGTACGCTGCGTGACGAAAGCTGACAAGGAGAGATGCGTGAGGCGATTGCCGGGGATTTTATTGCTTACAGGGGCAACGCTGGTCGTGATTGTCGCGTTGCTCGTGAGCGGGCTACGCCTCGTTTTGCCGCATCTCGACAGCTGGCGTCCGCAGCTGCTGGCAAAAATCGAATACACCACTGGTGTGCCGGTGGACGTAAGCCAGCTAAGCGCCAGCTGGCAAAATTTTGGCCCGACGCTCGACGTCCGGGATATCAATGCCAGCCTGAAAGATGGCGGCCATCTGAAAATCAAACGCGTGACCCTGGCGCTGGACGTCTGGCAAAGCCTGCTGCATCTGCGCTGGCAGTTTCGCGATCTCACCTTTTACCAGCTTCAGTTTCTGACCAATACGCCGCTAACGGGCGGTGAGGATAATCAGGGCCTGGAAGCCAACCGCTTCAGCGATCTCTTCCTCCGCCAGTTCGATCATTTCGATCTGCGCGACAGCGAAGTGAGCTTTATTACCCTTTCCGGCCAGCGCGCCGAACTGGCGATCCCACAGCTAACCTGGCTTAACGGCAAGAACCGACACCGCGCGGAAGGACTGGTGAGCCTGTCCAGCCTGAACGGCCAGCACGGCGTGATGCAGGTACGTATGGATCTGCGCGACGATGACGGCCTGTTAAACAACGGTAAAGTCTGGCTGCAGGCCGACGATGTGGACGTGAAGCCCTGGCTCGGCGACTGGTTACAGCAAAACATGCAGCTGGAAACCGCCCGCTTTAGCCTTGAGGGCTGGCTAACCCTGACGAAGGGAAAATTCGCCAGCGGCGATATCTGGCTGAAGCAAGGGGGCGCAAGCTGGAAGGGCGAAAATCAGCAGCATCAGCTTTCCGTCGATAACCTCACCGCGCATGTGACGCAGGAGAAAGAGGGCTGGCAGTTTGCTATTCCGGATACGCGCATCACGATGGACGGCAAGCCGTGGCCACGCGGTGCGCTGACGCTGGCCTGGATGCCGGAGCAGGACGTGGGCGGCGCGGCCAGTAAACGCAGCGATGAGCTGCGTATCCGCGCCAGTAACCTGGATCTGACAGCCATCGAAGGCCTGCGCTCGATGGCGGCGAAACTCTCCCCGGAACTGGGCGAGATTTGGCTGGCAACGCAGCCGAGCGGCAAGATTGATGCGCTGGCGCTGGATATCCCGCTTCAGGCCACAGAGAAAACCCGTTTCCAGGCCTCGTGGAACGATCTTGCCTGGAAGCAGTGGAAGCTGCTTCCAGGGGCCGAGCACTTCAGCGGCAAGCTGGAAGGTAGCGTGGAAAACGGCAGGCTGACGGTGGATATGCACCACGCCAAAATGCCTTACGAGACGGTCTTCCGTGCGCCGCTGGAAATTGAACAGGGCAATGCGGTGCTGAACTGGCTCCGTAATGATAAGGGCTTCCAGCTTGATGGCAGGCATATCGACGTCAAAGCCAAAGCGGTGCATGCACGCGGCGATTTCCGCTACCTGCAGCCAGATGGCGATGAGCCCTGGCTGGGTATTCTGGCCGGCATCAGTACCGATGATGGTTCTCAGGCCTGGCGCTATTTCCCGGAAAACCTGATGGGGAAAGCGCTGGTCGACTATCTGAGCGGCGCGATTCAGGGCGGTCAGGCGGATAATGCCACACTGGTCTACGGTGGTAATCCGCACCTTTTCCCGTACAAACATAATGAAGGTCAGTTCCAGGTGCTGGTGCCGCTGCACAACGCCACCTTCGCGTTCCAGCCTGGCTGGCCTGCGCTGAAAAACCTGGATATCGAACTTAACTTCCTCAATGACGGCTTATGGATGAAGTCTGACAGCGTTGCGCTGGGCGGCGTGACGGCCAGCAACCTGACGGCTAACATCCCGGACTACTCAAAAGAGAAGCTGCTTATTGATGCCGACATTAACGGTCCAGGTAAAGCGGTGGGGCCGTACTTTGAGGAGACGCCGCTGAAAGAGTCTCTGGCGGCGACGCTGCAGCAGCTCCAGCTTGATGGCAATGTGAATGCTCGCTTACATCTTGATATCCCGCTTGACGGTGAGATGACCACCGCCAAAGGTGATGTCCGTCTGAAGAACAACAGTCTTTACATTAAACCGCTTGAGAGCACCCTGAAAAACCTCAGCGGGCAGTTCAGTTTTGTGAATGGTAACCTCAAGAGCGAGCCGCTGACTGCCAGCTGGTTTAATCAGCCGGTGAATATTGACTTCACAACCACTGAGGGTGAAAAAGCTTACCAGGTGGCCGTCAATCTTGACGGTAACTGGCAGCCTGCGCGTATGGACGTCCTGCCGAAGCCAATTGAGGCGTCAGTGGATGGCGCGGTAGCCTGGAATGGCAAAGTGGCTATTGAGCTGCCTTATCACGCAGGCGTGCAGTATAAGGTCGATATCACGGGTGACCTGAAAAACATCCACAGCCAGTTGCCCGCGCCGCTGGATAAACAGGCCGGACAATCGCTGCCGGTGAAGGTCAACGTCGATGGCAACCTGAACAGCTTTGCGTTGACCGGAAATGCGGGCAGCACAAACCATTTCAACAGCCGCTGGCTGCTTAATCGCAAACTCACCCTCGACAGGGCTATCTGGACGACGGACAGCAAAACCACGCCGCCGCTGCCCGACCATGCGGGCGTTGAGCTCAATCTTCCGCCGATGGATGGCGCGGAGTGGCTGGCGCTGTTCCAGAAAGGCGTTGGACAAAACGTGGATGAAGCCGCCCAGTTCCCGCAAACCGTTACGGTACGCACGCCGTCGCTGATGTTGGGCGGACAGCAGTGGAACAACCTTAGCATTGTTTCTCAGCCCACCGCGAATGGCTCCAAAGTGGAGGCGCAGGGCCGGGAGATCAACGGCACGCTTACCATGCGTAATAACGCGCCGTGGCAGGCAGCGATTCGCTATCTCTACTACAACCCGGCCACCGCGAGTAAAGATCAACCGGCGAACACATCGCCGCTGAGTCAAGCCTCCCGCGTCGATTTTAGCGGCTGGCCCGATCTCCAGTTGCGCTGCGCGGAATGCTGGCTGTGGGGGCAAAAATATGGCCGTATCGACGGCGATTTTGCCATCCAGGGGAATACGCTTACGCTCTCCGGCGGCTTGGTCGATACCGGTTTTGGCCGCATGACGGCCGCAGGGGAATGGGTCAATAACCCTGGCGAACAGCGGACCTCCCTGAAGGGCGACATTAAAGGCAACAAACTGGATGCGGCAACCAATTTCTTTGGCATCACTACGCCGCTGCGGGGATCGTCATTTGACGTGAATTACGATCTTCACTGGCGAGACGCGCCGTGGAAGCCAGACGAAGCGTCACTGAACGGTATTTTAAAAACCCGCTTTGGCAAGGGGGAAATCGCCGATGTGAGCACGGGGCGCGCCGGGCAGATCCTGCGCCTGCTGAGTTTTGATGCGCTGCTGCGCAAGCTGCGCTTCGATTTCAGCGACACCTTCAGCGAAGGTTTCTACTACGATTCCATCCGCAGCACGGCGTGGATAAAGGACGGCGTGATGCATACGGATGACACGCTGGTAGACGGCCTGGAAGCGGATATCGCCATGAAAGGCTCAGTCAATCTGGTACGCCGTGAGCTGGATATGGAAGCCGTGGTGGCGCCGGAAATTTCCGCGAGCGTGGGCGTGGCGGCGGCGTTTGTGGTGAACCCGATAGTCGGTGCGGCGGTATTTGCTGCCAGTAAAGTGCTGGGCCCGCTGTGGAGCAAAGTCTCGATTCTGCGCTATCGCATTACCGGTCCGGTGGATAAACCTCAGATTAACGAGGTACTGCGCCAGCCGCGCAAAGATGCACAGCAATGATTTGACGTGGGCAGGTAATTGCCTCACTCTCAATAAATACGATTTTTATACCGCCACGGGCGGCAACGAACGAGTAGCAATACGATGAGTCTGAACCTGGTAAGTGAACATTTGCTCGCAGCGAACGGCCTGAGCCATCAGGACCTGTTCTCCATTCTTGGTCAACTGACCGAACGCCGTCTCGACTACGGCGATCTCTATTTCCAGTCGAGCTATCACGAATCCTGGGTTTTAGAAGACAGCATCATCAAAGATGGTTCTTATAACATTGACCAGGGCGTCGGCGTGCGCGCCGTCAGCGGTGAGAAAACCGGTTTTGCCTATGCCGACCAGATTAGCCTGGCTGCACTGGAGCAAAGTGCGCAGGCTGCACGTACCATTGTGCGTGATACTGGCGATGGCCGTGTGAAAACCCTCGGTGAAGTGTCGCACTCTGCGCTCTATACCAGTATCGATCCGCTGCAGAGCATGAGCCGCGAAGAGAAGCTGGATATTTTGCGCCGCGTGGACAAAGTGGCGCGTGCTGCAGATAAACGCGTTCAGGAAGTCTCTGCCAGCCTGAGCGGTGTTTATGAACTGATTCTGGTGGCGGCAACGGACGGTACGCTGGCCGCCGATGTGCGTCCGCTGGTGCGTCTTTCCATCAGCGTGCAGGTTGATGACAACGGTAAACGCGAGCGTGGCTCCAGCGGCGGCGGCGGTCGTTTCGGCTATGACTGGTTCCTGGGGGATGTGGACGGCGAAGCGCGCGCTGACGCGTGGGCAAAAGAAGCCGTGCGCATGGCGATGGTGAATCTTAACGCTGTTGCGGCTCCCGCCGGGACATTCCCGGTGGTGCTGGGCGCAGGCTGGCCGGGCGTGCTGCTGCACGAAGCGGTGGGCCACGGTCTGGAAGGCGACTTTAACCGTCGCGGGACATCCGTGTTCAGCGGTCAGATTGGACAGCTCGTCTCCTCTGAGCTGTGCACCGTGGTGGATGATGGCACCATGCCTGACCGTCGCGGTTCGGTGGCTATCGATGATGAAGGTACGCCAGGCCAGTACAATGTGCTGATTGAAAACGGCGTGCTGAAAGGTTACATGCAGGACAAACTCAACGCGCGCCTGATGGGTGTCGCGCCAACGGGTAACGGCCGTCGTGAATCTTACGCGCACCTGCCAATGCCGCGCATGACCAATACTTACATGTTGCCGGGCAAATCCACGCCGCAGGAGATTATCGAGTCTGTAGATTACGGTATCTTTGCGCCAAACTTTGGCGGCGGCCAGGTGGACATCACCTCCGGTAAATTTGTCTTCTCTACCTCAGAAGCGTATCTGATTGAGAAGGGAAAAGTGACCAAAGCGGTAAAAGGTGCGACCCTGATTGGTTCCGGTATCGAAGCCATGCAGCAGATCTCTATGGTCGGTAACGATCTGAAGCTGGACAACGGCGTGGGCGTCTGCGGTAAAGAGGGCCAGAGCCTGCCGGTTGGCGTCGGCCAGCCAACCCTGAAAGTGGATAATCTGACGGTGGGCGGTACAGCGTAGTTTTCACCGCCTCACCCTAACCCTCTCCCCAACGGGGAGAGGGGAAAGGCCTATTCTTTCCTTCTTCCCCGCATCCCCTGAAACAGCTCCGCCACGTCCACAAAATAGTCGGTCAGATAGTTGATACACACCTGCACTTTGAGCGGCAGCTTGTCCTTTTCGGTATACAGGGCGTAGACCGGGCGCGGATCGGATTGATAGCGAGGGAAAAGGATCTCCAGCACGCCGCTGTTGATCTCATTGATCACCCACATCAACGGGACGTAGGCGATCCCCGCACCGGCCACCAGCCAGCGCGAAATGGTCATCGGATCGTTAGTGACGAATCGTCCTTCCGGCAGCAGCCGGGTGGAGATCCCCTCCGGGGCAATCAGCTCGAATTCATTGTCGGGTCGCACACTGTACTCCAGCCAGGAGTGGTTGGTGAGATCCGCGGGTTTCTCCGGAACGCCGTACTGCGCAAGATAGCTTTTCGAGGCGCAGACAACCATCGGCATGCTTCCCAGTCGACGCGAGAAGAGGCTGGAATCCTGCAACGCCCCCACGCGGATCACCACGTCCAGACCATCGGCGATCAGATCCGGCGCCGGGATACCTGTCACCAGATTGACGCTAAGCCCGGGGTACTCCTTCAGCATATCCGCGGTCATGGCAGCGAGTACATTTTGTGCCATAGTTGAAGAACACCCTATACGGAGTGTGCCGATCGGGGTGTTGTTAAAGGCGTAGAGCTGTTCATGGACGTCCTGCACTTCGTGCATCATGCGTCGGCAGCCCTGATAGTAAATTTTACCCGCCTCCGTCAGCCCAATGCTGCGGGTACTGCGGTTGAGCAGCTTGACCTGTAACTCATCTTCCAGTTTAGAGACCGTCTGGCTAATGGATGAGACGCTCATCTGAAGCTGACGTGCCGCGGCGGTAAACGAACCCAGTTCAACCACTTTGGCGAAGACCGACATGCGTTTTAAACGTTCCATTGTTCACTCTGGCTTAAAAGTGATTTAGATCACATATTATAGATAACAGCATAACAGTTACGTTAATATATTATTAATTACATAACGGCTGCGCCATTCTCGCCCGACGTTTCTTGCTCTTCTGCGATGGCGTGCGCTAAAAAATTCTGAAGCCTGCACTCTCTCTTATCAAGGTCAACATGAGTCTGTTTCCCGTTATCGTGGTGTTCGGTCTGTCGTTCCCACCGATATTTTTCGAGCTACTTTTATCACTGGCGATCTTCTGGCTGGTGCGCAAGGTGCTGGTCCCTACCGGGATTTACGATTTCGTCTGGCACCCTGCATTGTTCAATACCGCGCTGTATTGCTGCCTGTTTTACCTGATATCGCGCATGTTTGTCTGAGGTTGATGTGAAAACGCTAACAAGAAAAATCTCCCGCACTGCCATCACGATGGCGCTGGTTATCCTCGCCTTCATCGCTATTTTTCGTGCCTGGGTCTATTACACCGAATCACCGTGGACGCGTGATGCGCGCTTCAGCGCTGATGTCGTGGCCATCGCCCCCGATGTGGCTGGTCTAATCACGGCGGTGAATGTTCACGATAACCAGCTGGTGAAAAAAGATCAGGTTCTGTTCACCATCGACCAGCCTCGTTACCAGAAGGCGCTGGAAGAAGCGGAAGCAGATGTCGCCTATTACCAGGCGCTGGCATCGGAAAAACGCCGTGAGGCGGGCCGTCGTAACCAGTTGGGCGTTCAGGCCATGTCCCGTGAAGAGATAGACCAGTCTAACAACGTGCTGCAAACCGTGCTGCACCAGCTGGCGAAAGCGCAAGCCACGCGCGATCTCGCTAAGCTCGATCTGGAGCGCACCGTGATCCGCGCGCCATCCGACGGCTGGGTCACTAACCTCAATGTCTATGCCGGGGAGTTTATTACCCGTGGCTCCACTGCCGTGGCGCTGGTTAAACAGAACTCCTTCTACGTGCTCGCCTATATGGAAGAGACCAAGCTGGAAGGCGTGCGTCCGGGTTATCGTGCGGAAATCACGCCGCTGGGCAGTAACCGCGTCTTCAAAGGTACCGTCGACAGTGTCGCTGCAGGGGTGACCAACTCCAGCAGCTCTAACGATACCAAAGGAATGGCGACGGTGGATTCCAACCTGGAATGGGTGCGTCTGGCGCAGCGTGTGCCGGTACGTATTCACCTTGATGAACAGCAGGGCAACCTGTGGCCTGCGGGGACCACGGCGACGGTTGTGATCACCGGTGAAAAAGATCGGGATGCCAGCCAGGACTCCTTCTTCCGTAAAATTGCCCATCGCCTGCGCGAGTTTGGTTAATCGCCATGGGTATCTTTTCCATCGCCAGCCAGCACATTCGCTTCGCCGTGAAGCTGGCCTGTGCCATTGTGCTGGCGCTGTTTGTTGGCTTTCACTTCCAGCTTGAAACCCCTCGCTGGGCGGTCCTGACGGCTGCAATAGTTGCGGCGGGTCCTGCCTTTGCCGCGGGCGGGGAACCCTATTCTGGCGCGATCCGCTATCGTGGGATGCTGCGTATCATCGGGACGTTTATCGGCTGTTTCGCGGCACTCACCATTATTATTCTGATGATCCGCACGCCATTGCTGATGCTGATGGTGTGCTGTATCTGGGCGGGTTTCTGCACCTGGATTTCGTCTCTGGTGAAAGTGGAAAACTCCTACGCCTGGGGGCTGGCGGGTTATACCGCGCTGATTATTATCATCACCATTCAGTCTGAACCTTTGCTCGCGCCGCAGTTTGCCGTGGAGCGCTGCAGCGAGATTGTGATCGGTATTGTGAGTGCGATTGTCGCTGACCTGCTTTTCTCTCCACGCTCCATCAAACAGGAAGTCGACCGTGAACTTGACGCGCTGATCGTTGCCCAGTACCAGCTGATGCAGCTGTGCATTAAGCATGGCGACAGTGAAGAGGTGGATAACGCCTGGAGCGGGCTGGTTCGCCGGACGCAGGCGCTGGAGGGGATGCGTAGCAACCTCAACATGGAGTCCTCGCGCTGGGCCCGTGCGAACCGCCGCCTGAAAGCCCTCAATACTGTCTCCCTGACGCTGATTACCCAGGCGTGTGAAACGTATCTCATCCAGAACACCCGTCCGGAAGCGGTCACCGATACGTTCCGTGAGCTGTTTGCCGAGCCGGTGGAAACCGTGCAGGACGTGCATAAACAGCTTAAGCGTATGCGTCGGGTGATCGCCTGGACCGGGGAGCGCGACACGCCGGTGACCATCTACACCTGGGTCGGGGCCGCGACGCGCTATCTGCTGCTGAAACGTGGCGTGATCGGCAACACCAAAATTAGCGCGGCGGAAGAAGAGGTCCTCCAGGGTGAAGTGGTCATCAAGGCCGAATCTGCCGAACGTCACCACGCGATGGTCAACTTCTGGCGTACCACGCTTGCCTGTATGCTCGGTACGCTGTTCTGGTTGTGGACAGGCTGGACGTCTGGCAGCGGCGCGATGGTGATGATTGCCGTTGTGACCGCACTGGCGATGCGTCTGCCTAACCCCCGTATGGTTGCCGTTGATTTCCTCTACGGTACCATTGCCGCCCTGCCGATAGGGGCGCTCTATTTCCTGGTCATCATCCCGTCGACGCAACAAAGCATGTTGCTGCTCTGTATTAGCCTGGCGGTGATGGCGTTCTTTATCGGCATTGAAGTGCAAAAGCGTCGCCTGGGATCGCTGGGGGCGCTGGCGAGTACGATTAACATCATCGTGCTCGATAACCCGATGACTTTCCATTTCAGCCAGTTCCTCGACAGCGCGCTGGGCCAGCTGGTGGGCTGTTTCCTGGCGATGATGGTCATTCTGCTGGTGCGAGATAACTCACAGGCGCGGACGGGGCGTGTGTTATTGAATCAGTTTGTTTCTGCCGCCGTGTCGTCGATGACCACCAATACCGCGCGTCGTAAAGAGAACCACCTCCCGGCGCTCTATCAGCAGCTGTTTTTACTGCTGAACAAGTTTCCGGGCGACATCGCGAAGTTCCGCCTGGCGTTAACCATGATTATCGCGCACCAGCGTCTGCGCAGTGCACCTGTGCCGATCAACGACGATCTCTCCGCCTGGCACCGTCAGCTGCGTCGTACCGCGGACCATGTGCTTTCCGCCAGCAGTGATGACAAACGTCGCCGTTACTTTACGCAGCTCCTTGAAGAGCTCGATATCTATCAGGAAAAGCTTAAGCACTGGGATGCACCGCTTCAGGTCACCGAACCGGTAGGGCGGCTGGCGCTGATGCTGCGTCGCTATCAAAATGCCCTCACCGATAACTGACTGAAGTAAATAAACCGACGCCAAAAGCGTCGGTTTTTTTGTGGCTATACTTATTCCAGCACGTTCTTACATTCAGAAAGGGAGGACACATGACGACCCAGGCGCTTCAGGACAATACCCTTTTTCAGACCGGCTATCTGGTTAACGGCCTCTGGAAACCGCTGGATACGACGTTTGATGTGCTTAACCCGGCTACCGGGGAAGTCATCGCCCGCGTCGCGAAAGCCGGCAAAGCAGAGACCGAAGCAGCAATTGCTGCCGCCACCCAGGCTTTCCCTGCATGGCGCGCCAAAACCGCGAAAGAGCGTTCGGCCATTCTTTACCGCTGGTACGAACTGATTATTGAGAATAAAAGCTGGCTCGGACGGCTAATGACCACCGAACAGGGTAAGCCCCTGAAAGAAGCGGAAGGTGAAGTGGAGTACGCCGCCAGCTTTATCCAGTGGTTTGCCGAAGAGGCCAAGCGTGCGAACGGTGAAATTATTCCGCCGATCAAACCCGGCTCGCGCATTCTGGCGACCCGTGAACCGATAGGTGTTGTCGCGGCTATCACGCCGTGGAACTTCCCGATGGCGATGCTCACCCGCAAGTTAGGCCCGGCGCTGGCAGCCGGATGCACCGGGGTAATCAAACCGGCCAATAACACGCCGCTCAGCGCTTTTGCGCTGCTGACGCTGGCAAAACAGGCCGGCGTACCGGATGGGGTACTCAACGCAGTCGCCGGGAATACGCACGAAATCAGCGACGCGATTATGGCCAGCCGGGACGTGCGAAAAATCTCCTTCACCGGCTCGACATCGGTTGGCAAAACGCTGGTGCGTAACGCCGCAGAAACCATGAAAAAAGTCTCGATGGAGCTGGGGGGGAATGCTCCGTACATCGTCTTTGAGGATGCAGACATCGACGCGGCTGTGAAAGGCGCGATCGCCAATAAGTTTCGCAATGCCGGGCAGGTCTGCGTCAGCGTGAACCGCTTCTATATTCAGGAAACCGTCTACGACAAATTCGTGAATAAACTCGCTGATGCGGTGAAGGCGCTGAAGGTGGGAAATGGTCTTGAGGACGGCGTCGTCGTCGGGCCGTTGATTGAAGGTGCAGCGGTCGACAAGGTACGTGAACATGTTGACGACGCTGTTGCGCGTGGCGCGACCGTGCTGGCGGGCGGTAAACCTCATTCCCTTGGCGGCAATTTCTGGATGCCAACCGTACTGGGGGACTGTCATGAAGGGATGAAGCTGGCAGAAGAGGAGACGTTTGGCCCGGTCGCGGCGTGCTTCCGTTTCACTTCAGAAGATGAAGTCATCCAGCGTGCCAACAACACGCCTTATGGTCTGGCGGCGTACTTCTATACACAGAATCTCTCGCGGGTCTTCCGCGTTTCACAGGCAATTGAAAGCGGAATGATTGGGATTAACGAGTGCGCCGTCTCCACAGAGCTGGGGCCCTTTGGCGGCGTAAAAGAATCCGGCCTGGGGCGTGAGGGATCGGTGCTGGGGCTGGAAGAGTATCTGGAAGTTAAAACCCTGCATATCGGGGGATTATAATAGATGGAGCGGCATCTGCCGCTCGCCTGGACTGGTGGCTGGTAATGAAAACCTATACCTTTGATTTTGATGAGATAGACAGTCAGGAAGACTTCTACCGGGAATTTACACGGGTGTTTGATCTTGAACAACAAAGCGTGACGAACCTGGATACGCTGTGGGATGTGGTAACCGGCAGTCTGTTGCCGCTACCGCTGGAAATAGAGTTTATCCATCTGCCCGATAAGCTGCGCAGACGTTTCGGGGCGCTGATATTACTGTTCGATGAAGCGGAAGAAGAGCTGGAAGGACAACTGCGTTTCAATGCTCGCCACTGAGCAAGCCATAAAAAAGCCCCTGACCATCAGGCCAGGGGCAAGTCGTATGATGAGATACGACGAGGGTTTATTTATACAGTTCTGCCGTGGCATGCCAGTGGTCACCCTGATTCAGTTCGGTGACGCGATAGCTGCTGGCGCCTGCTTTTTCAGCTTTGGCGGCAAGTTCCTGACGGATATCCATCGGTGAGCCGGTGACCGACGTGACGGATACGCTGCCCATACGCTGCAGATTTTGTGCCTGGTCGGCATTCACTTGCTGTACGGCTGCGCTTGCGCCGAAAGAGAGAACGGATGCCAGACCGAGGGTTGCGATGATCAATTTGGTTTTCATAGTCTTTACTCCTGGAAAAGGTTTTTTGCTCAACGGCGAGAAGGGTTGAACCGCTATTTTTATGCCTGGTGCCGTTGAGTGGAGAATTACATCTTCAGTGATAACTAAAACTTATTTGTACAGCTCTGCGGTTGCGTGCCAGTGGTCACCGGAACGCGCTTCGATGATGCGATAAGATGATGCACCTTTTTCTTCCGCTTTTTTGTTCAGCATTTCATGCATGTCCATTGGCGACGTGCCGACTGCACCGACCGAAACCGTACCGATTGCCTCACGGGATTGTGCCTGGTCAGCATTAATAGCGTCAGCCGCGAAAGCACCGAAGGACAGGACAGACAGGACGCTCAGCGCCGCTACAGTAGTTTTGATTTTCATGATTCTTACCTCGTCGAATTTTTTAGTGGGGTCTTGTTTCGTGACCCTCATCACAAAATCAAGTATACACTAATAACGGTAAAAATTAATACCAGACTAATGGTTTCCTGTGTTATTACGTGTTAAACACACCGTTTTTTATAACCAAAATGCATAATATTGAGTGATTTTTGAGCTTTAAGTGTGTTTTAATCTAAGCAAATCATATGGATATCTGCTTTTGATTTTTTGTGCGATTTTTTGATTTATCATTCACCAGATGAATGTTAATAGGTGGTAAAAAGCACTATTTGTTAAAACCAGAGGCAGTGGAATGCAGGGGAAAACGAGGCTGGAGCAGGATGTTCCCCGTAGCAGCGCTACGGGGAGAGAGGATTACAGTTCCTGTTCGAACAGAACCAGAATCGCTTCGTGGAGATCTTTTACGGAGAAACCGCTGGCCGGGGTGGTAAAAATGGTGTCGTCGCCTGCGATGGTACCCAGGATGCCCTCCGTTTTACCTAACGAGTCCAGCATGCGGGCAATCAGCTGTGCGGCACCAGGGCTTGTGTGGATCACCACCACGGCGTCGTTATAGTCGATATCCAGAACCAGATTTTTGAGGGGGCTGGAAGTGGTCGGCACGCCAAGTTCAGCCGGCAGGCAATAGACCATCTCCATCTTCGCGTTACGGGTACGTACCGCGCCAAACTTCGTTAACATGCGGGAGACTTTCGACTGATTGATGTTATCGAAACCTTGTTCCTGCAGCGCCTGAACAATTTCTCCCTGAGAACTGAATTTCTCTTCTTTGAGTAGCGCTTTAAACGCCTTTACTAATTCTTCTTGCTTAGACGAGCTTCGCATAAGTCACCCGGAATATGACGAAAGAAACAACATTATTATGCATGTGGATGAATTTTTATGCAAATTATCTACTCAGCGCAAGGCTGAAATAATGTTATGAAAGGGAGTGATTTTATCAGATTTCGTTATCAGAAAACATGCCTGGGTCACGCCACGCAAATAAGCTTAAAAGTAAATTAAATGTTATCAAAATGATGTTGTTTTGGTGGCGGGGCAGGGTGTATTGTAACCCCCTCTTAATGCGTTGCCTTCTGTCGTCAGATAGCCTTCTGATGGGAGATAAAGACGCGTGACCTCAAATTCTTTAGCTTCGAAAATTGTAATTAAAGACTTGCTGAATTAAGGTCGCGGCAACGGATTTACAGATACTTAAGTTAACCATAATAAGGAGTTTAGGATGAAAGTCGCAGTCCTCGGCGCTGCTGGTGGTATCGGCCAGGCGCTTGCCCTACTACTGAAAACCCAACTGCCTTCAGGCTCAGAACTCTCCCTGTACGATATTGCTCCGGTAACCCCAGGTGTGGCGGTTGACCTGAGCCACATCCCGACAGCTGTAAAAATCAAAGGCTTCTCCGGTGAAGATGCACGTCCTGCACTGCAGGGTGCTGATGTGGTGCTGATTTCTGCAGGCGTGGCGCGTAAGCCAGGCATGGATCGTTCAGACCTGTTCAACGTCAACGCGGGCATCGTGAAAAACCTGGTGCAGCAGATCGCTGAAGTCTGCCCGAAAGCGTGCATCGGCATCATCACTAACCCAGTGAACACCACCGTCGCTATCGCGGCAGAAGTGCTGAAGAAAGCAGGTGTTTACGATAAAAACAAACTGTTCGGCGTGACCACGCTGGATATCATCCGTTCCAACACCTTTGTTGCTGAGCTGAAAGGCAAACAGCCAACAGAAGTGGAAGTGCCTGTCATTGGCGGTCACTCTGGTGTCACCATTCTGCCTCTGCTGTCGCAGATCCCAGGCGTGAGCTTTACCGAGCAGGAAGTGGCTGACCTGACCAAACGTATCCAGAACGCGGGCACCGAAGTGGTGGAAGCGAAGGCGGGTGGCGGTTCTGCAACGCTGTCTATGGGCCAGGCGGCGGCACGTTTCGGTCTGTCACTGGTTCGCGCTCTGCAGGGCGAAAAAGGCGTTGTTGAATGCGCTTACGTTGAAGGCGATGGCGAACATGCCCGCTTCTTCTCTCAGCCGCTGCTGCTGGGTAAAAATGGTATTGAAGAACGTAAGTCTATCGGTACGCTGAGCGCGTTTGAGCAAAACGCGATGGAAGGCATGCTGGATACGCTGAAGAAAGATATCACGCTGGGCGAAGAGTTCGTTAATAAGTAAAACGAGCCAACTGCCGTAGACCGGGTAAGCGTTAGCGCCACCCGGCAAAAAAAACCGAAGCACTGGCTGGCTTCGGTTTTTTTATGGCTGTTAGTTTGTTGCCGGATATTCCTGAACCGTCACATGCAGCGTCAGTTTTTTATCGTTACGCATGACTTCAACAGGGATGATCGAACCCGGACGAATTTCTGCCACCTGGTCCATCGTCTCCAGGGCAGAGACGGCCGGTGTGCCGTTAACCGAGACAATGACATCATTCACCTGAATCCCCGCGTTAGCCGCCGGACCGCCAGGCGATACCTCGTTGACCACAATACCCTGAATCTGATCGATACCGCCGCCCTGGGTATGCATCGGTGCAATTTCGCGCCCGCCAATGCCGATATAGCCGCGGATGACGCGCCCGTCGCGAATCAGCTTATCCATAATCTTGGTCGCCAGCTGGAAGGGAATAGCAAAGCCGATCCCCTCCGGCGTCTCGCCGTCGTTGCTCTTATCGAACGAGAGGGTATTGATGCCCATCAGTTCGCCCAGCGAGTTAACCAGCGCGCCACCCGAGTTACCGTGGTTGATTGACGCATCGGTTTGCAGGAAATTCTGCCGCCCTGACGGGTTAAGGCCAATTCGACCGGTTGCGCTGATAATCCCCTGCGTGATCGTCTGGCCGAGGTTGTAAGGGTTACCGATAGCCAGGACCACATCGCCAATGTGTGGCGTGCGTTTGCGGTTAATCGGAATGACCGGCAAACCCCCGGTGGCATTGATTTTGAGCACGGCAAGGTCGGTCAGGCTGTCAGAACCCACCAGCAATGCTTCAAACACGCGGCCATCCTGCAGGGCAACGATGATTTGGTCGGCATCGTTGATCACATGTTTGTTGGTAATAATGTAGCCGCGCTCGTCCATAATCACCCCGGAGCCCAGCGTGCGGATCTCAAGCTGGTTATGGGCCGAGCTATTGAGGCCGCGGTTATAAACGTTAACCACGGCAGGGGCGGCACGGCGAACGGCCGTGTTATAGGTCGCTGGCGTTTCATCCGCGCTGTCGAACTGGGGAGCGGACAGTTTATTGAACTGACGCAAAGACGGCATCGCCAGCAGCAGCAGGCCAGCGACAATCAAACCGATAACAATGGAACGTAAGAGCTTTGAAAGCATGATGCGCGTGTCGTGATAAAAGGAACGATTTGCAGCATAACATGAGTTATCCGGACATCACACGCAGCGGTGATGTCCGGGATAGCAAATGCTTAGCGCAACAGAATGTAGATGGACTCATTGCCGCGCATCACCTGCAGGGCAATGACCGCCGGCTTGCTCTCCAGCACTTTGCGAAGTTCAGCGATGGATTGCACGCGATTACGGTTTACGCCAATGATGACGTCTTCCTGATGCAATCCGGCCTGCGCGGCAGGGCTGCTCTTCTCAACGGTGTCGATGCGAATGCCTTTCGTACCGTCTTTCAGTTGTCCGTCGCTCAACGTCGCCCCTTGCAGCGCAGGGGCGATAAGCTCCGCGCTGGCCGATGACGAGGTACTCTTATCCAGTGTCACTTCGACGTTCAACGGCTTACCGTCACGGATCAGACCGAGTTTCACCTTCGCACCGGGCTCAGTCGTGGCAATACGCGAGCGCAATTCAGCAAAGCTGCTCAATGGCTTATCGTTGAGGCTGACGATTACATCGCCTGATTTGATGCCTGCTTTTGCCGAGCCGGAGTTTGGCAGCACTTCACTGACAAAAGCACCACGCTGCACGTTAATATTGAACGCTTTCGCAATATCCGCACTCATCTCCATGCCTTTGATACCCAACAGCCCGCGTTTGACTTCGCCAAACTGGATAAGCTGCTGTGCCAGCGTTTTGGCCATATTGCTCGGGATAGCAAAGCCGATCCCGATACTGCCGCCGCCCGGCGCCAGTATCGCTGTGTTAATCCCAATCAGCTCACCGTTAAGGTTGAGCAACGCCCCGCCGGAGTTCCCGCGGTTGATCGAGGCATCGGTCTGGATAAAGTTTTCCAGACCTTCCAGATTCAGGCCGCTACGCCCCAGCGCAGAGATAATGCCGGAGGTGGCGGTTTGTCCTAAACCAAAGGGGTTGCCCACGGCAACGGCAAAATCACCGACGCGGAGTTTGTCGGAATCCGCAATGGCAATCTGGGTCAGGTTGCTCGGGTTTTGTACCTGCAGCAGTGCGATGTCACTCTGGTCATCACCGCCAATCAGTTTGGCGTCAAATTCGCGACCATCGTTCAGCTGTACGCTGATTTTATCGGCCTGGCTGATGACATGATTGTTGGTCAGGATATAGCCTTTGGCCGCATCAATAATGACGCCGGAACCCAGACCTTCAAAGGGTTGTGCCTGCTGGTCAGGGCCCTCATCGCCAAAATATTTTTTCAGTTCTTCCGGTACGCGCTGGCTTTGTACTGCCGTGCCTTCAACCTGCACGCTGACAACCGCAGGCAACACTTTTTCCAGCATCGGCGCGAGGCTTGGAATGGCTGCTTGTCCCGGCACCTGTGAGGGCAACGCCGCACTGGCAGGGAAGGACGCCGAGAGGGATAACCCGACACTTAACGCTAAAGCGCTCAACAGCTGGTTTTTTTTCTTCATTGATGCTGACTCTCGTATCCTGGAATGAAAGAAGAACGGCTCAAAATCATAATGATGTTATTGAATTTTATACCGCTGAACAATGAGGCGTTTGACTAAATAATAGCTGGGGACGGGAAGAAAGGACGGGCGCAAGGGATGCGCCCGTAAAATATATTCAGGTTGTGCGATTAATCGCGTTTTGCGCCACCGCGTAGCAGACCGGATGCGCCGTCAGAATAGTCACGAGGCATCTGAACCGGAGCCTGATCGTTACCGGCCTCCGAGTCTGCCAGACGGTTGCGGAACGGGTTCGTTTCCGCGGTCATTTCCGGCAGCAGGCTGCTGGAGCTCTTCGCCATATGCTGATACAGCTGACGGTAGTCGGTTGCCATATTGTCCAGCAGCTCAGCGCTACGGGCAAAGTGGCTAACCAGCTCTTCGCGATACTCTTCCAGCTCTGCTTTGTTCTTTTCCAGTTCGTACTGCAGTGACTGCTGCTGACGCAATTTGCGGTTACCGAAACGCATGGCCACAGCACCGATCACGATGCCGACGACTAAACCGATTAGCGCATATTCCCAGGTCATGAACTTCTCCCGTTGTCTTGTTGTTCCGTAGGGTGTTGGCTCGGCTCCTGCCTGTGCCTGATAATGCCACTATAACCGCTATTTCCGCAGAAGTGGAATCCTGACGTATCATCGCGTAGTGTAGAACGGCCTTTTTTTCATCAGTCACGCCTGCTGGTGAGCGTTAATTGAAGGAATAACAATAAGATTATGCAAAACCTGTCCCCTGCGTCGCGATATCAACAGGCCCTTAACGAGGGCACGCACCAACCAGATGATGTTCAACGTGAGGCGGTAAACCGCCTGGAGATGATTTATCAGGAACTCACGGCAAAACCCGCTGACGTTGATCAGAGCAGTGGGCTAAAAGCGGCATTTGGACGATTGCTCGGTAAAAAAACGCCACAGACTCAGGCTCCGGTGCGTGGTTTATATATGTGGGGCGGGGTCGGGCGCGGAAAAACCTGGCTGATGGACCTGTTCTATCTCAGCCTGCCTGGCGCACGTAAGCAGCGTCTGCACTTTCACCGTTTTATGCTGCGGGTGCATGAGGAACTGACCGCGCTGCAGGGCAAAAGCGATCCGCTGGAGATTGTGGCCGACAGATTCAAGGCGGAAACAGACGTGCTCTGCTTCGATGAGTTTTTTGTGTCTGACATCACCGACGCCATGCTGCTAGGCGGCCTGATGAAAGCCCTGTTCGCCCGAGGGATCACGCTGGTGGCGACTTCAAATATTCCGCCCGACGAGCTCTATCGTAACGGCCTGCAACGGGCGCGCTTCTTGCCCGCTATTGATGCTATCAAGCAACACTGCGACATCATGAACGTGGATGCCGGGGTGGATTACCGGTTACGCACGCTGACCCAGGCCCATTTGTGGCTTTCGCCGCTCAATGCGGAGACTACCCGCGAGATGGATAAACTGTGGCTGGCGCTGGCGGGCACAAAACGTGAACATGCACCGACGCTGGAGATAAACCATCGCCCGTTGCCAACGCTCGGCGTCGAAAACCAAACGCTGGCGGTCTCCTTTACGACGCTCTGCGTGGATGCCCGTAGTCAGCACGACTACATTGCGCTTTCGCGTCTCTTCCACACCGTGATGGTACTGGATGTGCCGGTGATGACGAAACTGATGGAAAGTGAAGCGCGACGCTTCATTGCCCTGGTGGACGAGTTTTATGAGCGCCACGTTAAGCTGGTGGTCAGCGCCGAGGTACCTTTATATGAGATCTACCAGGGCGAGCGGCTTAAGTTTGAGTTCCAGCGCTGCCTGTCGCGCCTGCAGGAGATGCAGAGCGAGGAATACCTGAAGCGGGAGCATATGCCATAAATGCCACCCTCTCCCGTGGAAAGGGGCTGGGGGTGAGATAAATGCTCCCCTCTCCCTGTGGGAGAGGGGCCGGGGGTGAGGGCACCAGACCACACAATACTTAACCCCGAAAAACCCATTCCAAATCACATTTAAGGGTCGATCTTTGACCTCAACTTCTCTATAATCTTGCGACCCCACGTTACGAGAAGGTTTTTTTCCCGAAACTTTCTATGTGTCGGCATGTGCTATTCGAAGGGGTAGGTTTGCCGGACTTTGTCGTGTGAACCTCAACTGACTAAACGTTTGGGTGTTCACCAACGTGTAACTTATTATTTGGGTAAGCTTTTAATGAAAACTTTTACAGCTAAACCAGAAACCGTACAGCGCGACTGGTATGTTGTTGACGCGACCGGTAAAACTCTGGGCCGTCTGGCTACTGAACTGGCTCGTCGCCTGCGCGGTAAGCATAAAGCGGAATACACTCCGCACGTTGATACCGGTGATTACATCATCGTTCTGAACGCTGATAAAGTTGCTGTAACCGGCAACAAGCGTACTGACAAAATGTACTACCACCACACCGGCCACATCGGTGGTATCAAAGAAGCGACCTTTGAAGAGATGATTGCTCGCCGTCCTGAGCGTGTGATTGAAATCGCGGTTAAAGGCATGCTGCCAAAAGGCCCGCTGGGTCGTGCTATGTTCCGTAAACTGAAAGTTTACGCAGGCAACGAGCACAACCACGCGGCACAGCAACCGCAAGTTCTTGACATCTAATCGGGATTATAGGCAATGGCTGAAAATCAATACTACGGCACTGGTCGCCGCAAAAGTTCCGCAGCTCGCGTTTTCATCAAACCGGGCAGTGGTAAAATCGTAATCAACCAGCGTTCTCTGGAACAATACTTCGGTCGCGAAACTGCCCGCATGGTAGTTCGCCAGCCGCTGGAACTGGTTGACATGGTAGAAAAACTGGATCTGTACATCACCGTTAAAGGTGGTGGTATCTCCGGTCAGGCAGGTGCGATCCGTCACGGTATCACCCGCGCTCTGATGGAGTACGACGAATCCCTGCGTTCTGAACTGCGTAAAGCTGGCTTCGTTACTCGTGACGCCCGTCAGGTTGAACGTAAGAAAGTGGGTCTGCGTAAAGCACGTCGTCGTCCACAGTTCTCCAAACGTTAATCCATTCTGCTTACGCAGAACGATTGGCGAAAAACCCGCTTCGGCGGGTTTTTTTATGGATAATGCGCAGGTTATCCACAATATCCATGCATATATCTTCTCTTTTTCCTCTTTTCCAGAATCCCCTCACCACAAAGCCATCAAAATCTGGTAAACTATCATCCAATTTTCTGCCCAAATGTCGGTGAATACTCTATTTTTGTTCGATTCCTGAACAATGTGTCTTCTCTGGGATGGGCGATACAACATCTGGCTGGCCCCTGTTGGGCCGGTAGCAGTAAAAATTCTGAATATACCTGGAGGTTTTCATGGCTGTCGCTGCCAACAAACGTTCGGTAATGACGCTGTTTTCTGGTCCTACTGACATTTATAGCCATCAGGTTCGTATCGTGCTGGCCGAGAAAGGTGTCAGTTTTGAGATCGAGCATGTGGAAAAGGATAACCCGCCTCAGGATCTGATCGATCTCAACCCGAGCCAAAGCGTACCGACGCTGGTGGATCGCGAGCTGACCCTGTGGGAATCCCGTATCATTATGGAATACCTGGATGAGCGTTTCCCGCATCCGCCGCTGATGCCTGTTTACCCTGTTGCGCGTGGTGAAAGCCGCCTGTACATGCAGCGTATCGAAAAAGACTGGTACTCGCTGATGAACGTCATCACCAGCGGTTCCGCTTCTGAAGCCGATGCAGCGCGTAAGCAACTGCGTGAAGAGCTGCTCGCCATTGCCCCTGTGTTTGGCCAAAAACCCTTCTTCCTGAGCGATGAGTTCAGCCTGGTGGATTGCTACCTGGCGCCGCTGCTGTGGCGTCTGCCAACCCTGGGCGTAGAGTTCAGCGGTCCTGGCGCGAAAGAGCTGAAGGGCTATATGACCCGCGTATTTGAGCGCGACTCTTTCCTGGCATCTTTAACTGAACCGGAACGTGAAATGCGTCTCGGCCGAGGCTAATGACTGTGGAAATGTCACAACTGACCCCACGCCGTCCGTATCTGCTGCGCGCCTTCTATGAATGGCTGCTGGATAACCAGCTCACGCCGCACCTGGTTGTGGATGTGACGTTGCCGGGCGTGCTGGTTCCAATGGAATATGCACGCGACGGACAAATCGTACTGAACATCGCGCCACGCGCGGTGGGTAACCTCGAACTGGCCAACGACGAAGTGCGCTTTAACGCGCGTTTCGGCGGTGTACCGCGTCAGGTTTCTGTGCCGCTGGCTGCGGTGCTGGCGATTTATGCGCGTGAAAACGGTGCAGGCACCATGTTTGAGCCGGAAGCGGCGTATGACGAAGACGCAATTCACGTCAATGACGATGAAGAAGCTGGCGCTGAAGGTGAAACGGTCATGTCGGTGATCGACGGCGATAAGCCCGACCATCACGACGACGACGATCCTGATGACACACCGCCGCCGCGCGGTGGTCGTCCAGCACTACGCGTAGTGAAATAAATCCGCTTGCGGCCTGTTTATTAAAAGCCAGTGATATCACTGGCTTTTTTTTATTCTTATTTCAAATAATCGTGACGATAGGTATAAACAAGCATTGTTTATACCTCTTGATTCTTCATCACTTGGTTAATAATTAAATGGATTTATAATTCCTGTGAATTATTGTGATTTAAGCCAATATCAAAACAGTGATAAAAGTAAAGGTAAATTTTGGGTAATATTATTTTTTTGATGTTAATCTCCTTTTTAAACGAGTAATTCCTTAATAAATTAAGGAAATAATCATTTTTTTGATATTCTTAATATCAAAATTAATTTTGCTAAATTGCATGTATTTATAAAAATAATATTATGGGCGCATGCTGACAAGCATGACTACAATCAGTAATCGGTAAAGGCATTTACCATTACGTGATTTAATATTGCAATTTCTCGTATGTTAAGGATTAACAAGTGAAAAAAGTATTACTCGCTACCGCCCTTTCTCTGTGTGTAACATCAGCATTTGCTGCTAACCCTACCGCTGTTCTGAAGGTTAAGGGTACGCTGACAAATGCAGCATGTACGCCAACATTAAGTAATGGTGGTACCGTTGACTACGGTACAATTAATCTGGGCAATTTGAGTGCTACAGCGGTTAACCAGCTGGGTCAGAAAAATATCGACCTGACCATTAATTGCACCGCGGCAACGAAAGTCTCCTGGAACATGGTTGACGATCGCAAAGATTCAAACGCGAAACTCGAAGTTGAGAATGGCATGTTTGGTGGGGATTCTCAGACTTCTGAAAGCCAGCTTTATGGTGTCGGTAAAACTGCAGGTGCAACACCAGTAAGCATCGGTTCTTATTCAATGTTTGTTAAAACTGACAGCGTAGTGGCTGATGGTGCTACTGTTGATCCAATTTACCAGCAGGGCTCTGCAGGTGTATGGACTAAGAGCAGCAACGGTTCTACTCAGGGCGACAACTATCGTGATTTCACCGTTGCGACTGTTGGCTCTTTGGCTCCTCTGGCGTTCGAAACTGCAACCTTCCCACTGGTAACCTCCCTGGCGATCCAGGATACCACCACGCTGGCGATCACTGATGACACCCAGCTTGACGGTCAGGTAACAATCAGTCTGCGTTATCTGTAAGACTTTTTAATCGAGTAAATGTTATTTAATTACCGGAGAGTAAATGCGCTGCATTTACTCTCTTTTTAACGGCGCGATAAACATGGACTGTTCTGTTGTTGCTTTCAAGGAGATATTATTATGCAAGGTTTAAAATCCACTTTAATTAATACACTTATTACTGCCACATTATTGTCTGCCAGTGTTGCTGTACATGCAGAAGGCATGGTGCCTGAAACCAGTCTGTTAATCATTGATGAAGCGACACACAGTGGAACGATAAACGTCAAGAATACCGACTCGCACCCTTCACTTTTATATACAAATGTCGTTGATCTGCCGGATGATACCGGTCTTAAGCTTATTGCGACGCAGCCAGTGGTACGTCTTGAGCCAGGTCAGACGCAGCAGTTGCGCTTTATTCTTCAGAATAAACAACCGTTGGACGTTGAGCATTATAAACGCGTCACGTTCGACGGTATTCCACCTAAAAACGATGATAAAAAAATCAAGATCGGTATAAACATTCGCCAGGATATCCCCGTGCTTATTCGTCCGGCATCTCTGGGAGTGGTTACTGATGCCTGGAAGTTCCTTAAGTGGTCTTCAAACGGCGCGTCTGTCACCGTGAAAAACCCTAGCAAATATGTGGTCCGTCTTGGGCAGAACGTAATGCTGCTGCCTTCAGGTGTGAGTGCCACTCTGTCCAAAACCTACATTCTTCCTGGCGAAACGCTAACGGCTGATATGAAAAAGAAAGTCAGCGGTGACAGCAGCGTTAAGTTTTTCCCGGCCAGCCGCTATGGCGTTGAGGTACCGAGCTTTACGTCGGAATTAAATAAATAGGGATATGACGGTGATTAAACAAAGCCGCCTTGCATTTTGTGTCCGCGCCATTCTTTGCGGCACATTACCTCTGGTATTACTTGATTCGACATCCGTCCTGGCGAGGGAAGTCACCTTCGATACGGGGATTATGCAAACGCTGGGGTTGAATACAGATCTCAACCATTACTTCGCTGAAGCACCGCGATTTTTACCCGGAACCCACTCCGTTTCGGTGAAGGTCAATGGGAAAGAGCGAGGAATGGCTGCAGTTCGTTTCAACAAAGATGGCGTGCTTTGCTTTGACAACGATCTCATGGAGTTTGCCGGGCTGATGCCTGTGCCAATAAAGTCCGATGAGACGTGTCACGATATTCGTGATAACTATCCTAAAGCCATCATCAACGCGTTGCCTAACCAGGAAGCCGTTGAACTCTATCTGCCAGCTGAAGCGGTGAACAGTCTGTCGGCAGATATCAAAAACTTTCAGCATGGCGGAACGGCGGCGCTGCTGAACTATTCATTGTTCAGTACCCATAACGACTATGGTGACAACGACACTAGCCGCTACTCTCAGGCCAGCCTGGAAGCCGGATTCAACACGATGGACTGGGCGCTGCGCAGCCGTTATATCCTGACGGATGACAACGGTAGCCGAAATGCTGAAAGCATTTACACCTATGCAGAACATGTATTTGCCGCGCAGAAGATGACGATGCAGGTGGGTGAAATCAACGCCATGTCTAACGTGTTGAGCGGCGTGCCGATTACCGGCGTGCAGTTTATGCCGACCAGCGGCCTGGCGAAAACAAGCTCTGGCGTGAGTGTTTCCGGTATCGCCCAGTCTTCCCAGGCACGTGTAGAAGTCCGCCAGAACGGGCAGTTGGTCTTCAGTACCCTTGTGCCTGCTGGCCCCTTCACGCTGGATGACGTGCCCGTGGTTCGCAACAATGTGGATCTGGACGTCTCGGTGGTAGAGTCCGATGGTGCGACTAACCGGTTTATTGTCCCGGCGTCTCAGGTAAGGGCGCGCAACCTTTCACGCCCACAGGGGCTGACCCTTTCTGTAGGTCAGGTGCGCAGCATCGAAAGCGAATATAGCGATCCGCTGGTAATGAACATTTCTGACGGCTGGCGCATCTCACCGTGGATGAATCTCTTGGCTTCTGGTGCAGCTGCGGAAAACTACCAGGCAGCAGGCGGCAGAACAGAGTTCCTGATAAACGATGACTGGACTCTTTCAACGGGCGCAGCAGTCAGCAGTGCGAGCTTTGGTGACAGCAGCAGCGGAGTAAAAACCGATCTGCAAAGTGATTATATCCTGAACGAGTATGTCGGTCTTTCAGGCAGTGCGACGCATTACAGCGGCGAGTACTGCGAAATGGCTGACGCAATGGATGACGATTATCAGGGATATGACAATACCTATTCTGGCAACGTTCGTTTCTCCTCCCCTCTGGCGGGGGTGTTTAGCGCAGGGTTCAACTACAACCAGACCAATGGTGGTAGGGATGACTCACGTTATCTCCTGCTGTCCTGGGGCAAGACCTTTTCGTACGCGTCAGTGTCCATGAACTGGCAAAGTGCGGTCGGTAATGTCGATGACGATCAGGACAATGAGATGTTCTACGTCAATGTGAGCATCCCGCTCGGTGGCAGTCAGTCGATCACTTCCTATATGCGTAAACAGGGTGATAGCACCACCTATGGCGTGTCTAACAGCGGCTCGCTGGGAGACAATACGCACTATTACATCTCAGCCGATCGCGATCAGGATACCAAAGACAACAGCTTCAATGGCAACATCAACACTAACCTCCACTATACGCAGCTAAGCGTGGGGGGCGGAACCAGTGGTGATAATCAGCGGAACTACAGTGCGACATTGTCGGGTGGCGTGGCCATGCATAAAGAGGGCGTGACTTTCTCGCCGTATTCGATTCAGGATACCTTCGCGATTGCCAGACTGAGCGAGAAGAAGAGCGGCGTTGAAATTTCCACTCCGCAAGGCACCGTCTGGACCGATCCATGGGGCCAGGCCGTGGTGCCTTCTCTCAACGAATGGCATAACTCCCGCATAGAAATTGATGCTAACAAGCTGCCGCAGAGTATGACGCTTGCTAACGGCACGAAATATATCGCCGCAGGCCATGCTTCAGTCAGCGAGATTGATTTCAAAGTACTCAACAGCCGCCGCGTCATGCTGAGCGTAAAGCAGGCTAACGGTCAGCCCCTGAATAAAGGGATCTCGATTGTTGATGAGAAAGGTAACTATATCGTGACCACGGTTGATGATGGCCACGTCTTTATTAACGATGCCGATCAGCTGAGCGCCCTCTACGCGCTAGACGGTAACAATAACCGACTGTGTAAGATTGATTACACTCTGGCTGATAAGCGTGACGAAAATGCCTTCTACGAAGAAGTGAACGGAGTCTGCCGATGAACAGTCGACACTTATCGGGCTTAGTAGCCTTGCTGATGCTCGGTATGACAGGGGTAACCCATGCTGAAGACTGCCAGATCAGCCTCTCACAGCCGGTGGTGGATTATCACGAGATGCGTCGGGATACGATCGAAACGACGCAACAGGACTGGCACAAAATGGCCGATCGTGACATCACGGTCAACGTTTTCTGTCCTCAGACTCAGCAGATGGCGGTGTTACTGCGCGGTACAGCTGGAGATAAGGGGCGGTTTCTTTTTGGGCAGTCCGGTGGTGTCGCGGTCAAAATTGACAACATGACTGTCGATGGCAAAAGTTACAGTGTGGGTAAAACAGTTGATCAGCTAAATTTTACGCCTGAAAACGGTACGCCGACACCTCTCTACCTGCGTAATAACGAGGCGGTGATTGCGCTTGAGAATAACCAGGTTCCTTCCGGCCAGCAGATGAGTTTCAACGTAACGCTCTCGCCGGTTCTCAACGATAGCGCGTTCAGCCATCTGACAGATCAAACTACGCTGGAAAGTGATTTGTCATGGAGTTTATTGACGAAGTAACCCTTCTCTTCGCGGCACTCCTTAAAAGCGGAGCTGCATGCGGGGTAGGGTGATAATCAATGGCTGTAAACCGCATAAAAAAAGCCGGAGGGTAAATACCGTCCGGCTTTTTTCTTACACTTCCAGGTAGTTCATAATCCCGTCGGCCGCTTTACGCCCTTCGGCAATGGCTGTCACCACCAGGTCAGAACCGCGAACGATATCGCCACCCGCGAAGATTTTTGGGTTGCTGGTCTGGAAAGCGTTATCGCTGCCTTCAGGGGCGATAATACGACCCTGAGAGTCAAGCTCAACGCTGTGCTTCGCCAGCCACTCCATGCTGTGAGGACGGAAACCGAACGCCATCACCACGGCATCAGCCGGGATCACATGCTCAGAGCCTGCGACAATCTCTGCACGACGACGGCCTTTCGCATCCGGCGCACCCATCTCCGTGCGCGCCATCTTAACGCCGCTCACTTTGCCGTTAGCATTCACTTCAATACCCAGAGGCTGGATGTTGAACTGGAATTCCACGCCCTCTTCACGCGCGTTTTTCACTTCGCGTTTAGAGCCCGGCATGTTCTCTTCGTCACGGCGGTAGGCGCAGATGACGTGCGCCGCATTCTGACGAATAGAGGTACGCACGCAGTCCATCGCGGTATCACCGCCGCCCAGCACCACCACGCGTTTGCCTTCCATGCTGACGAACGGCTCGTCGGCGGTTTCGCCGTAGCCCATAATCTGCTTGGTATTGGCAATCAGGAACGGCAGGGCATCATAAACGCCCGGCGCATCTTCGTTCTCCAGGCCGCCGCGCATGGACTGATAGGTGCCAACTCCGAGGAACACCGCGTCGTAATCCTTCAGCAGATCGTCGAGCTGCACGTCGCGGCCCACTTCCACATTCAGTTTGAACTCAATGCCCATGCCGGTGAAGATTTCACGGCGACGGGTCATGACCTCTTTTTCCAGCTTGAAGGCCGGAATACCAAAGGTCAGCAGACCACCGATTTCCGGATGACGGTCAAAGACCACCGCCTTCACGCCGTTGCGGGTCAGCACGTCCGCACAGGCCAGGCCCGCCGGGCCCGCACCGATGATCGCCACGCGCTTATCGGTTTGCTTCACGCCGGTCATATCCGGACGCCAGCCCATCTCGAACGCTTTATCATTGATGTAGCGCTCAATGTTACCGATGGTCACCGCACCAAACTCGTCGTTCAGGGTACAGGAGCCTTCACACAGGCGGTCCTGAGGACACACACGGCCGCACACTTCCGGCAGGGTGTTGGTCTGGTGTGAGAGTTCGGCGGCTTCAAAAATACGCCCTTCGTTGGCCAGCTTCAGCCAGTTCGGGATGTAGTTATGGACCGGGCATTTCCATTCGCAATAAGGGTTACCGCAGGACAGGCAGCGGTCTGCCTGCGCTTTGGCCTGGCCTTCTGAAAACGGCTCGTAAATCTCAACAAATTCAATTTTACGGATCTTCAGCGGTTTCTTTGGCGGATCAACACGCTGCAGGTCGATAAACTGGTATACGTTCTGGCTCATCTGAATTCCTTACTGCGCCTGCACGCGCAGCTCTGCTGCGCTACGACTACGGTGACCCAACAGGGCTTTAACATCGCTGGACTTCGGTTTAACCAGCGCAAATTTCGCTGAGAACGCCGGCCAGTTCGCCAGGATCTCTTCGCCACGCGAAGAACCGGTATGCTGCACGTGTTCGGTAATCAAACCGCGCAGGTGTTCTTCATGGATAGCCAGCGTATCAACGTCCAGCACTTCCACCAGTTCCGGGTTCACGCGTTTGCGGAACTCACCGTCTTCATCCAGGACGTAGGCAAAACCGCCCGTCATGCCTGCGCCAAAGTTCACGCCGGTTTTACCCAGAACGCAAACAATCCCGCCCGTCATGTATTCACAACCGTTATCGCCAATGCCTTCCACCACGGTGATGGCACCAGAGTTACGCACCGCAAAACGCTCACCCGCACGGCCCGCGGCGAACAGACGACCGCCGGTCGCGCCGTACAGACAGGTGTTACCGATGATGCTCGCTTCGTGGCTGCGGAAGGCAGAGCCGACCGGAGGGCGCACTGCCAGCAGACCACCCGCCATGCCTTTACCGACGTAGTCGTTGGCGTCACCGGTCAGGTACAGCTCAACGCCGCCTGCGTTCCACACACCGAAGCTCTGACCCGCAGTGCCGCTGAAGTGCGCGGTAATCGGGTCCGCTGCCAGCCCCTGGTCACCGTGCGTTTGCGCGATATAACCGGAGAGCGACGCGCCTACAGAACGGTCGGTGTTGCGGATATCAAACCAGAACGTCTTGCTCTGCTTCTCGTCCACATACGGTTTCGCCTGCTGCAACAGCTGCGCATTCAACACGCCATTGTCGAACGGTGGGTTGTTCTCGGTGCAGTACACCGCTTTGCCTGGGTGTGGCTGCGCGGTTTCCAGCAGCTTGCTGAGCTCCAGCTTCTGCTGCTTCGCCGTGAAGCCTTCCAGCTCTTTCAGCAGGTCGGTACGGCCAATCAGATCCACCAGACGCTTCACGCCCAGCTGCGCCATCAGCTCGCGGGTTTCCCGGGCGATGAAGTCAAAGTAGTTGGTCACTTTGAACGGCAGCCCGTGATAGTGGTTCTTACGCAGCTTCTCATCCTGGGTCGCCACACCGGTTGCGCAGTTGTTCAGGTGGCAAATACGCAGGTATTTACAGCCGAGCGCCACCATTGGGCCTGTACCGAAGCCGAAGCTTTCCGCACCGAGGATCGCGGCTTTGATGATGTCGAGGCCAGTTTTCAGACCACCGTCCACCTGAAGACGGATCTTATGACGCAGACCGTTCGCCACCAGCGCCTGCTGGGTTTCCACCAGGCCCAGCTCCCACGGGCAGCCCGCGTATTTCACGGAGGAGAGCGGGCTTGCACCGGTACCACCGTCGTAACCGGCGATGGTAATGAGATCCGCATAAGCTTTCGCCACGCCGGTGGCGATGGTGCCCACGCCCGGTTCGGAAACCAGCTTCACGGAGATCATCGCTTTCGGGTTGACCTGTTTCAGGTCGAAAATCAGCTGCGCTAAGTCCTCGATAGAGTAGATATCGTGGTGCGGTGGCGGGGAGATCAGCGTCACGCCCGGCACCGAGTAGCGCAGTTTGGCGATGTACGGGGTAACTTTATCCCCCGGCAGTTGACCGCCTTCGCCCGGTTTCGCACCCTGAGCGACTTTAATCTGAATCACGTCGGCGTTGACCAGGTACGCAGGCGTCACGCCAAAACGACCGGATGCTACCTGCTTGATACGGGACACTTTATTGGTGCCGTAACGCGCCGGATCTTCACCGCCTTCACCGGAGTTGGAGTTACCGCCGATGCTGTTCATGGCTTCGGCCAGCGCCTCGTGGGCTTCCGGGCTCAGTGCGCCGATGGACATTGCTGCGGTGTCGAAGCGTTTGAACAGCTCGGAAGCAGGCTCAACGTCGTCAATGCTGACCGCTTCATCACCCGGATTCAGGGCAATGAGATCGCGCAGCGTCGCCGCCGGACGGTTGTTCACCAGCTCAGCATACTGCTGATAATCGCTGTATTCACCGCTCTGCACCGCCTGCTGCAGCGTGCGCACCACGTCCGGGTTATAGGCGTGGTATTCACCACCGTGAACGTATTTCAGCAGACCGCCCTGATCCAGCGGCTTACGTGCCAGCCAGGCACGTTTGGACAGGTTCACCAGATCCTGCTGGAAGTCAGCAAAACCGGCTCCACCGATACGGCTAACCACGCCCTGGAAGCAGAGATTTGCCACGTCATCATGCAGGCCGACCGCTTCAAAGAGCTTCGAACAGCGATAAGAGGCAATGGTCGAGATGCCCATTTTGGACATGATCTTGTACAGGCCTTTGTTGATGCCGTTACGGTAGTTCAGCATCACAGTACGGTAATCTTTGTCGATCGCGCGGGTATCCACCAGACGGGCCAGCGTTTCGTAGGCCAGGTACGGGTAGATCGCCGTCGCGCCAAAGCCTAACAGCACGGCAAAGTGGTGCGGGTCGCGGGCGCTGGCGGTTTCAACAATGATGTTGGCATCGCAGCGCAGGCTCTTATCCACCAGACGCGTCTGGATAGCACCCACCGCCATTGGCGCAGGCACCGGCAGACGGTTTTTCGCGATATTGCGGTCAGACAGCACCAGCAGAACGGTACCGTTACGCACCATCTGTTCGGCTTTGTCACACAGCGCATTCACCGTCTCTTCGAGGCTCGCGTCGTTCACGTCAAACGTAATGTCGAGCGTGTCGGCGCGGTAGTGCTCCTCGGTCATGGTGGTGAGCTGTTTGAAGTCGGAGTACAGCAGGATCGGCGATTTAAAGGTCAGACGGTGCGCCTGGCCTTCGGCTTCGCAGAAGACGTTCATCTCGCGACCGATGCTGGTGGCCAGCGACATCACGTGGGCTTCACGCAGCGGATCGATTGGCGGGTTAGTAACCTGCGCGAACTGCTGGCGGAAGTAGTCATAAATGATGCGTGGCTGGCTGGAGAGCACGGCAAATGGGGTATCGTCACCCATGGAGCCGACTGCTTCCTGGCCGTTTTCGCCGAGCACACGGATAACCGAGTCCAGCTCTTCCGCGCTGTAGTTAAACTGTTTCTGGAAACTTGCGAGCGTATCGTCGTCCAGCTCGCGGCTGCCCACTTCTTCGTCCGACAAATCTTCAAACGGCACCAGACGACGCACGTTCTTCTCCATCCACTCTTTGTATGGATGACGGCTCTTCAGATCGTGATCGGTTTCGGCAGAGTGCAGGATGCGCCCACCGCGGGTGTCAATAACCATCAGCTCGCCCGGACCGACGCGGCCTTTCTCGACCACTTCATCAGGCTGGTAATCCCAGATACCGACTTCAGAGGCACAGGTAATGAGCTTGTCTTTTGTGATGACGTATCGCGCCGGACGCAGACCGTTACGGTCCAGGTTGCAGGCGGCAAAACGACCGTCGGACATAACGATGCCCGCCGGGCCGTCCCACGGCTCCATGTGCATGGAGTTAAAGTCGAAGAAGGCGCGCAGCTCAGGGTCCATATCCGGGTTGTTCTGCCATGCCGGTGGCACCAGCAGACGCATGGCGCGCACGATGTCCATCCCGCCCGCCAGCAGCAGCTCCAGCATGTTGTCCATGGAGCTTGAGTCCGAGCCAGTTTCATTCACGAACGGCGCAGCGTCGTGCAGGTCAGGGATCAGTGGCGTCTGGAACTTATAAGTACGGGCGCGAGCCCACTGGCGGTTACCGGTGATGGTGTTGATCTCGCCGTTGTGCGCCAGATAGCGGAACGGCTGCGCCAGCGGCCAGCGTGGAACAGTGTTGGTGGAGAAGCGCTGGTGGAACAGGCAAATGGCCGATTCCAGACGCAGGTCCGCCAGGTCCAGGTAGAAGCGCGGCAGGTCAGCCGGCATACACAGACCTTTATAGATGTTGACCAGGTTCGAGAGGCTACAGACGTAGAACTCTTTATCGTCCTGGAGGCGTTTTTCAATGCGGCGACGGGCGATAAACAGGCGGCGTTCCATATCGCGTGGACGCCAGCCCGCAGGCGCGTTAACAAAAATCTGCTCAATACGAGGCAGTGAGGAGAGGGCGATTTCACCGAGCACCCCTTCGTTGGTTGGCACATCGCGCCAGCCGACAATCGACAGGGTTTCACGCTGAAGTTCTTCTTCAACGATGCGGCGTGAAGCGGCAGCCTTTTCAGGATCCTGGTTCAGGAACAGCATACCGACAGCGTAGTTTTTGGCTAAACGCCAGCCGCGCTCTTCCGCAACGATACGGAAGAAACGATCCGGTTTTTGCAGCAGCAGGCCACAACCGTCGCCGGTTTTACCATCAGCAAGGATGGCGCCACGGTGCTGCATACGGGCCAGTGCGTGAATAGCGGTACGCACTACCTTGTGGCTAGGTTCGCCTTCTATGTGGGCGATCAGGCCGAAACCACAGTTATCCTTCTCAAGGGATTTATCGTACAACATATCAGTGAACCTCCCCAGGCTCGTCGGGCTTCTCTCTGAACTTTACCGTGGCGCACAGGCGCAGAAAGAGCATGGCGACGGGGTTTGCGCTTCATACGCGTACCTCGCATTCGCCCTCTTTTCATCCTTTCGCGCAGGTAAACAAGTTTGAGGACTTGCTTCAGAGGGAATCTCAATTACTGCATAAATATGATGAGCAGGCCGCTCATCCAGAAAGCTTCCAGCGGATTTCCAACTTATCGGGAATTGGTACACAGGTCAAATGGCAATCTTATTTATCCAAAAATGTGCTAAAGAGTATCTATGTATTTGTAAATAAATGGAATTTAACTATTTTTACATTGATTGAAAGCCCTTATAGAGCGCAGCGGAGTGTGATCTGTCTCACTATATGTAAGCGGTATTATCAACGTAGCGTGCTGAATAGCGGTTTTAACGCAGAATAATAATCTGGCATGGGTTCTAAACCCGCATAAAGTCACTGTTTTTCAGTGCTGGCGCTATAAATGAAAAAAACAATCAGAACATAAGGAAAAGTAATCACAGGTGGTGTGAATGAAACTGCAGTAATCCTGATTATTTATTCATATAGATAAAGGCCGTCCAGGGCGATTGATCCAGGTCATCGCCGACAGAGGCTAAAAATGGCAGGCTTGTCCCCTTTCTTCGGGACGGTCTATCAGATTATGCAGTTACAGAAATTAGTCAATATGTTTGGTGGGGATCTTTTGCAGCGCTACGGGCAAAAGGTTCACAAGCTGACGCTGCACGGCGGTTTTAGCTGTCCGAATCGCGATGGCACCATCGGGCGCGGTGGCTGCACTTTCTGTAACGTGGCCTCCTTTGCTGACGAAGCTCAGCAGCACAAATCTATTGCAGAGCAGCTCGCACATCAGGCCAGCCTGGTCAACCGCGCAAAGCAGTATCTGGCCTATTTCCAGGCGTACACCAGTACCTGGGCGGAAGTGCAGGTGCTGCGGTCCATGTATCAGCAGGCCGTCACGCAGGCAAACATTGTGGGGTTGTGCGTCGGTACGCGTCCGGACTGCGTGCCGGACGCGGTGCTGGACTTGCTCAGTGAGTATAAGGAGCAAGGCTACGAGATCTGGCTGGAACTGGGCTTGCAGACCGCACATGACAAAACCCTGCACCGCATTAACCGTGGCCATGATTTCGCCTGTTACCAGCGCACCACACGCCTCGCGCGCGCGCGTGGGTTGAAGGTCTGTTCACACCTGATTGTCGGTCTCCCTGGCGAAGGGCAGCAGCACGGCCTGGAGACGCTGGAAAAGGTCGTTGAGACCGGCGTGGACGGTATCAAGCTGCATCCGCTACACATCGTTACGGGAAGCATTATGGCGAAAGCCTGGCAAGCGGGGCGGTTAAGCGGTATTGAGCTTGAGGACTATACGGTGACCGCGGGGGAGATGATTCGCCACACGCCGCCGGAGATTGTTTACCATCGCATCTCGGCCAGCGCCCGCCGTCCAACGCTTCTGGCACCGCTCTGGTGTGAGAACCGCTGGACGGGAATGGTGGAAATTGACCGCTATCTGCAGCAAAACGGCGTACAGGGTTCGGCGCTGGGGCGCCCGTGGGTTCCCCCTCTACCGGCGACGGCCGCCTAACAAACTCCCCAGCATGCCGCGTACAATCTGATTGGTGACCTGCCGCGCCGCGCTTTTCGCCATGGTTTGCACCACGCCGTCGCGTTTGCCGCCGCGCGGACCGGTGCTGCCAAACAGAATGTCTTTGAGTCCACCGAGAATGCCATCATCTACGGCGACGGACTGCCCTTTTGCGGCAGGGGCATCCTGGGACTCCGTTGTTGCCTGCACGCCTTTTTGCAGCATCTCAAACGCGGACTCGCGATCCACCTCGTCTTCGTACTTACCGTAAACCGGAGAATGGTTAATCAGGCCGTTACGTTCATCATCAGTGACGGGCCCCATACGCGAGCAGGGCGCAATCACCATCGCACGTTCCACGATGGATGGGCTGCCCTTCGCATCAAGGAACGATATCAGCGCTTCACCGGTGCCCAGCGCCTGAATGGCGGCTTCGGTATCAAAGGCTGGATTCGCACGCATGGTTTGCGCGGCGGCTTTCACCGCTTTCTGATCCTTTGGCGTGAAGGCGCGCAGGGCATGCTGGACGCGGTTGCCGAGCTGCCCGAGCACGTTATCGGGGATATCCGACGGATTTTGCGAGACAAACCAGACGCCGACGCCTTTGGAACGGATGAGGCGGATGACCTGTTCAATCTTATCCAGCAAGACCTGTGGGGCGTCGTTGAACAGCAGGTGCGCTTCGTCAAAGAAGAACACCAGCTTCGGTTTTTCCAGGTCACCCGCTTCGGGCAGCTGTTCATAAAGCTCGGAGAGCATCCACAGCAGGCTGGCGGCGTAGAGTTTCGGCATCTGGTAGAGCTTCTCTGAGCTCAGAATGTTGATGATGCCTTTTCCACTGCTGTCGGTGCGCATCCAGTCTTTGATATCCAGCATCGGTTCACCAAAGAAGTGTTCGGCACCCTGTTGTTCCAGAGTCAGTAACCCGCGTTGAATCGCGCCGACAGAAGCGCTGCTGATATTGCCGTACTGGTTCTGGAAAGATTTAGCGTTATCCCCGATGTACTGGGTAATGGCCCGCAGATCTTTGAAATCGAGCAGCAGCAGTCCCTGGTCATCGGCGATGCGGAAGATTATATTCAGTACCCCGGACTGGACATCGTTAAGGTTAAGCAGACGGGCGAGCAGCAGCGGGCCGAGGTCGGAGACGGTGGCGCGGACCGGGTGGCCTTTCTCACCGAAGATATCCCATACCACCACCGGGTTGCCATGCGGCGTCCAGTCCGTGATGCCAATATTCTTCAGCCGCTCAAGCAATTTTTCAGAGGCGATACCCTCCTGAGCCACACCGGTTAAATCGCCTTTCACGTCAGCCATAAAGACCGGCACGCCAATCTCTGAAAGCGACTCCGCCAGCTTCTGCAGGGTGACGGTTTTCCCCGTCCCGGTCGCGCCGGTGATCAGGCCGTGGCGGTTCGCCATCGCGGGCAGCAGATACAGCTCTTTTTCCAGCGTCCGGGCAATTAACAATGGTGTACTCATAATGCGCTTCCTCTCTTAGTCCTGGGTGGAGTATAGGCAACCTGACGGCAAAATGGCTGAGTAAATTGCTGACTTTGCGGCGCATTATCCAGCGCGGACTATGCTTTTGCATACGGTTAACAAAATAGTGGGAAACTATGTCCAGATTCTTCTTTAACGATCGCAAACAGCTGGTCAACGATGCCATTGAAGGCATACTGCTTTCTGCGCCACACGCGAATCTCGTCAAACTCGATATTGATCCTGCCATCAGGATTGTCGCGCGCGGTGACTGGGACAAAAGCCGCGTGGCGGTGATCTCCGGCGGCGGCTCTGGCCACGAGCCCGCGCATGCCGGGTTTGTCGGCAAAGGCATGCTGACGGCTGCCGTCTGCGGCGATCTGTTTGCCTCGCCGAGCGTGGATGCGGTGCTGAATGCCATTGTCGCGGTCACGGGCGATCGCGGCTGCCTGCTGATTGTCAAAAATTACACCGGCGATCGGCTGAACTTCGGTCTGGCGGCCGAGAAGGCCAAACGTTACGGGTTGAAGGTCGAAATGGTGATTGTGGCGGACGATATCGCGCTGCCCGACAACAAACAGCCGCGCGGTATTGCCGGTACGGCGCTGGTGCATAAGATTGCGGGCTATGCGGCGGAGCAGGGGAAATCGTTGAGTGAAGTGCGGGATATTGCGCAACAGGCCTGCGATAACCTCTGGAGTCTGGGCGTGGCGATGCAAACCTGCAACCTGCCGGGCAGTGACGATGAAGAGGGACGCATTAAGCAGGGTCATGTCGAGCTGGGGCTGGGGATCCACGGTGAGCCGGGCGCTTCCGTTGTCGACACACAAAACAGCAAAGCGATTATCGACACGCTGGTGACCCCGCTGAAAGCGCAGGCGGGTGAAGGGCGCTTTGCGGTGCTGATTAACAATCTTGGTGGCGTATCGGCGCTGGAAATGGCGTTACTGACCAAAGAGCTGGCGCACTCGGCGCTGAAAGAGAGTATTGCTTATCTTATTGGCCCGGCCCCGCTGGTAAGCGCCCTGGATATGAAGGGTTTTTCGCTGACGCTGCTGAGGCTCAACGATCTGTTCGAAAAAGCGCTTCATGAAGAGGTGGAAACGCTCGGCTGGCAGAAACCCGTGGCGTTTGCGCCACTGCGTACCGTCGCACATAGCGCCATCCATGACCGCGTGGAATACACTCCGTCGGAAAACCCACAGGTCGAAAAGTCTGTCTCCTCGGTAGCCAGGACGCTGATCCAACTGGAAAATCGTCTGAACGCGCTGGATGCCAAAGTGGGCGACGGCGATACCGGCTCCACCTTTGCGCAAGGCGCGCGGGATATTGCGCAGCGTCTGGAGGAGCATGCGCTTCCGCTTGATGATGTCTCTAAGCTTCTGCTGCTGGTAGGGGAGCGGCTGGCAACGGTGATGGGCGGATCGAGTGGCGTACTGATGTCGATCTTCTTTACGGCAGCCGGGCAAAAGCTGCATGACGGAAAATCGCTTCCGGATGCGCTGCTGAGCGGGCTGGCGCAAATGAAGCAGTATGGCGGCGCGGATCTCGGCGATCGCACCCTGATCGATGCGCTCCAACCGGCGCTGGAGGCGTTGCAGAAAAATGATCTTCAGGCAGCGGCGCAGGCAGCACAGCTGGGGGCAGAAGCAACGGCAAAAATGGAGAAGGCAGGAGCTGGGCGCTCGTCGTATGTGAACAAAGAGAACCTGGATGGCGTGATGGATCCGGGGGCGGTTGCGGTGGCAGAAGTATTTAACGTATTGGCACAGCGGTAAAAGTAGGCCGGGTAAGGCGAAGCCGCCACCCGGCAAACTCACATCAAAAATCCGCTTTCAACACCACGCGATACCGGGCTTTCCCGTCGCGTACGTGCTGGATAGCTTCGTTAATTTTCGACATCGGATAAAGCTCGGTGGTGGGTGCCACTTTGGTGCGTCCGGCGAACTTCATCAGCTTGCGCAACTCGTACGGCGTACCGGTTGCGGAACCGGATACGCTGCGATCCCCGCCGATCAGGGTAAACGCCGGAACCGGCAGAGGTTTCATTACCGCACCCACGGTGTGGAAGTTACCGCCGTAGGCCAGCGCTTCAAAGTATGGCTGCCAGTTGAGATCGACGTTGACGGTGTTGATGATCAGATCAAACTGACCCGCCAGCGCCTTCAGCGCTTCAGGATCGCGGCTGTTCACCACTTTATCCGCACCCATCGCCAGCACTTCCTGTTCTTTTGCCGGGTTCGAGCTGAACGCCGTCACTTCACAGCCCATTGCGTGCAGCAGTTTGATGGCAATATGTCCCAGGCCGCCAATACCAATGACGCCTACGCGGCTGGTCGCAGTGACGTGGTGCATCAGCAGTGGTTTAAAGACGGTGATACCGCCACACAGCAGCGGACCGGCGGATTCAATATCAATGCTCTCCGGCAGGGGGATAACCCATTGCCAGTCGGCACGCAGTTTATCGGCAAATCCGCCTTTGTTCAGAATGGTTGGCACCGCGCCTTCAAGGCAGTTGATCTGGTTGCCGCTGATACAAGCATCACAATGACCGCAGCTGCGTGCCGTCCAGCCAATACCTACGCGCTGGCCGACCTTCAGCCCTTTGTCCTGGGCGGCGCTACCGAGCGCCGCGACGCGACCAATGACTTCATGCCCGGCAATCAGTGGATAGCTCGAGAAGCCCCATTCGTTGTCGATCATCGAGAGATCCGAGTGACAGATCCCGCAGTAATCAACCTGCACTTCGACGTCTTCTGCTTTTAGTTCGCCCGCATCGTATTCGTACAGCTCAAGTTCTGCACCCGCCTGCGGTGCGGCGTAGCTTTTTATCTTCGACATCGTGTTTCCCCCATTGTGGTGTGAACTGAGAGTGTAGAGCATTCAGTTTACGGCCGCTTAACAGAAGGGGGCAGGAACAAAATTTACAGATTTTTCAGCATTCTCACTTCGCAGTCGACGTGGCCCGTGCAGCCCAGCGGCGCATCGATATGCTCAAAGCCAAGATGTTCATACAGGCCGATGGCCTCTTTGAGGAAGGCGGTTGTTTCGAGGTAACAGCGCGTAAAACCCTGAGTACGAGCATGATCAAGGGCGAGCTGCGCCAGTTTTTTTGCCAGCCCTTGTCCGCGAGCGGACGGCAGGAAATACATTTTCTGTAGCTCACAGATGTCCGGCTCGCTGCAGCTCAGCGGCGCAACGCCGCCACCGCCCACGACCTGGCCGTCCTGCTCAATGACCCAATAGGCGTGGCCCGGTTGGCTGTAGAGCTGAAAAAGCTCGTCAAGATTGGGGTCAGCAACGGTATAGCCTTTATCCGCTGTCAGCCCATACTCCGCAGAAACGGTGCGGATAACGGTGGCAATAGCCGGGTTGTCCTGCTCAGTGATCCGACGCATCGTCGTCGCGACGGGGGTAATCACGCTCATAGTATTACTCATGACAAAAATTGACACACAACTGCTGTTAATAGCACCGCAGAAAAGGGAGTGCAAGCGAGGAGTTTTCAGGAAGGGTACCCCTTACGCCCTGAAGCGTAAGGGGTAAAAGCATTACAGGGCAGCAATAACCGCCTGCTGCTCAATCAGCTTGGTCTTCGCATCTGCGAAGGCAACCAGACGTTCACGCTCTTTGGCAATGACCGCCTCCGGCGCACGGGCGACAAAGCCTTCGTTCGCCAGTTTGCTTTCGATTTTGCCAATTTCTACGTCGACTTTCGCCACTTCTTTCGCCAGACGCGCCAGCTCAGCATCTTTGTCGATCAGACCTGCCATCGGGATCAGCAGCTCGGCGCCGTCGATGATTTTGGTCACGGAAACCGGACCTTTGTCATCTGCAGGCAGCACGGTGATGCTTTCCAGACGCGCCATCGTTTTCAGGAAGGTGCTGTTCTCGTTCACGCGACGCACGGCAGCCTCGCTGCAGCCGCGCAGCAGCAGTTCCAGCGGCTTGCTCGGGGCGATGTTCATTTCTGCACGAACGTTACGCACGGCAACAATCGCCTGCTTCAGCCATTCGGTATCTGCAGCGGCGGCTTCATCAACGCGCGCAGCATCGAATTCCGGGAACGGCTGCAGCATGATGGTATCGGCATTGATACCTGCAATCACTTTCACGCGCTGCCAGATGGTTTCGGTAATGAATGGAATGACCGGATGCGCCAGGCGCAGCAGACCTTCCAGAACGGTAATCAGCGTGTTGCGCGTGCCGCGCAGCTCCGCTTCAGAACCGCCGTTCATCACCGGCTTCGCCAGCTCCAGGTACCAGTCGCAGAACTGGTTCCAGGTGAATTCATACAGAATGCCCGCTGCGATATCGAAGCGGTAGCTGTCCAGCGCCTCACGGAACGCTTTCACGGTCTGGTTGAATTCCGCCAGGATCCAGCGGTCCGCCAGGGACAGGGTCATCTCGCCGCCGTTGAAGCCGCAATCCTGATCTTCGGTGTTCATCAGCACGAAGCGGCTGGCATTCCACAGCTTGTTACAGAAGTTACGGTAACCTTCCAGACGCTTCATGTCCCAGTTGATGTCGCGGCCGGTCGAGGCCAGCGCCGCCAGGGTGAAGCGCAGGGCGTCGGTACCGTGAGACTCAATCCCGTTCGGGAACTGCTTCTCGGTGCGCTTGCGGATTTTCTCTGCCAGCTGCGGCTGCATCATGTTGCCGGTACGTTTTTCCAGCAGATCTTCCAGCGAAATACCGTCAACCATATCCAGTGGGTCGATAACGTTACCCTTGGATTTGGACATCTTCTGGCCTTCATCATCACGGATCAGACCGGTCATGTAGACGGTATGGAACGGAACCTGAGGCTTGCCGTCTTTGTCTTTGATGAAGTGCATGGTCATCATGATCATGCGCGCAATCCAGAAGAAGATGATGTCGAAACCGGACACCATCACGCTGGTTGGGTGGAACTGACGCAGCGCGTCGGTGTTCTCAGGCCAGCCAAGGGTGGAGAAGGTCCACAGCGCGGAAGAGAACCAGGTATCCAGTACGTCTTCGTCCTGACGCAGCGCAACGTCAGCGCTCAGGTTGTTTTCCTGACGCACTTCGTCTTCGCTGCGGCCAACGTAGACGTTGCCTTCGTTGTCATACCACGCCGGGATGCGGTGACCCCACCACAGCTGACGGGAGATACACCAGTCCTGAATATCACGCATCCAGGAGAAGTACATGTTTTCGTACTGCTTCGGCACAAACTGGATGCTGCCGTTTTCAACCGCTTCCACCGCCGGTTTCGCCAGCACATCGGCACGGACGTACCACTGGTCGGTCAGCATTGGCTCGATAACTACGCCACCACGATCGCCGTACGGCACGGTCAGGTCGTGAGGTTTAATCTCTTCCAGCAGGCCGAGTGCGTCAACGGCAGCCACAATCGCTTTACGCGCGGCAAAACGTTCCAGTTTCTGGAATTCAGCCGGGATCTCGCTGGAGTAAACGTCAGATTCGTTGCCTTTGGTGTCGTACACTTCTGCGCTTTCACGGATATCACCGTCGAAGGTCAGAATGTTGATCATTGGCAGGGCGTGACGACGACCCACTTCATAGTCGTTGAAGTCGTGCGCCGGAGTGATTTTCACGCAGCCAGTGCCTTTTTCCATGTCGGCGTGTTCGTCGCCCACGATCGGAATACGGCGGTTTACCAGCGGCAGCACTACAAATTTGCCGATCAGATCTTTATAACGCGGATCTTCCGGGTTAACGGCCACGCCGGTATCGCCCAGCAGGGTTTCCGGACGGGTGGTGGCAACGACCAGATAATCTTTACCGTCTGCGGTTTTTGCGCCGTCGGCCAGCGGATAGCGGATGTGCCACATGGAGCCTTTAGACTCGCGGTTTTCCACTTCCAGGTCAGAGATGGCGGTACGCAGTTTCGGATCCCAGTTCACCAGGCGCTTGCCACGGTAAATCAGGTCTTCTTTGTACAGACGGACGAAAACTTCTTTCACGGCATTGGACAGGCCTTCATCCATGGTGAAGCGCTCGCGCTCCCAGTCCACGGAGTTGCCGAGGCGGCGCATCTGACGGGTAATGGTGCCGCCGGATTCCGCTTTCCACTGCCAGATTTTGTCGATGAAGGCGTCGCGACCGTAGTCGTGGCGGGTTTTTCCTTCTTCAGCGGCAATTTTACGCTCAACCACCATCTGGGTCGCGATACCCGCGTGGTCAGTCCCCGCCTGCCACAGGGTGTTTTTACCCTGCATGCGCTGGTAGCGGATCATGGTGTCCATGATGGTCTGCTGGAAAGCATGTCCCATATGCAAACTGCCGGTGACGTTCGGCGGCGGGATCATGATGCAGAAGGACTCTTTGCTTTCGTCGCCGTTAGGCTTGAAATAGCCCTGCTGTTCCCAGTGCTCGTAAAGCGGCTGTTCGATATCGCGTGGGTTATATGTCTTTTCCATTATTTCCAGGTTGCCGTATTCAGGTTAAAACCAGCCAGGCGGTACGCTTTATAGCGTTCGCGCGCCAGTTGTTTCAAAGATTCTTCGTAAGGGACAAAGTCTACCACTTCTGTGAAAGCGGTGGCAAAATCTGCAAAGTCTGCCCGCAGGCTAATGAGAATATCGCGCGCGCTGCTGTTGCGCTTTTGTGGCCAGGCGATCTCGACCGGGGCGCCACCGCGCGGACCTTCGCCCGACAGGTTATGCGGGACAAAACTCTCCGGTGGGCGGGCCCACAGGGCTTCATCAAGGCGAATCGCCTGCTGTTCATCTTCACAGGCAATCAGAACGCGTTTACCTGCGCGCCAACGTTCTGCGGCAATGTCACACACCAGCTGTTCGACGGCGCTGAGGCCATCCTGATGGGTGTCGTTGTCCAGAAGGTAGAACGTTGCATTCTTCATATATGGGGCTTCTTGTCGTGGATTTAAATGCAAAGCCGGGTGGCGCTACGCTTACCCGGCCTACGGTTGAGCGACGTTGTCGGCCGGGTAAGGCGAAGCCGCTACCCGGCGTTTTACATCACTCGTCGCCGTTAAAACCCGCACGATTGAGCAGGAACTGCGACAGCAGCGCCACCGGACGGCCGGTGGCACCTTTGGCTTTACCGGAGCGCCATGCGGTACCCGCGATATCCAGGTGTGCCCAGTTATACTTGCGGGTGAAGCGTGCCAGGAAGCAGCCCGCGGTGATAGCCCCACCAGGACGACCGCCGATGTTCGCCATATCCGCAAAGTTAGACTCCAGCTGTTCCTGGTACTCGTCACCCAGCGGCAGACGCCATGCGCGATCGCCAGCCTGTTCAGATGCCCCGATAAGCTCGTGCGCCAGCGGATTGTGGTTCGACATCAGTCCGGTGATGTGGTGGCCCAATGCAATCACGCAGGCACCCGTCAATGTGGCGACGTCAATCACCGCTTCAGGCTCGAAGCGCTCAACGTAGGTCAGCACATCGCACAGCACCAGACGGCCTTCGGCATCGGTGTTCAGCACTTCAACGGTCTGGCCTGACATCGTGGTCAGCACGTCACCCGGACGATAGGCGCGTCCGCCAGGCATGTTTTCGCAGCCTGCCAGAACGCCGATCACGTTAATGGGCAGCTGGAGCTCCGCGACCATGCGCATCACGCCGTAAACCGCCGCCGCGCCGCACATGTCGTACTTCATCTCATCCATGCCTTCGGCAGGCTTGATGGAGATGCCGCCGGAGTCGAAGGTCAGGCCTTTACCGACGAGCACGACAGGGCGCGCATCTTCGGACGGGTTGCCCTTGTATTCGATGACCGACATTAAGGATTCGTTCTGCGAGCCGTTGCCGACCGCCAGATAGGAGTGCATCCCCAGCTCTTTCATCTGCTGTTCACCGATGACGCGAGTGATGACGTTTTTGCTGTAGGAGTCTGCCAGCTGGCGCGCCTGAGAGGCCAGATAGGCAGCGTTACAGATGTTCGGCGGCATGTTACCGAGGTCCTTCGCAGCTTTAATACCGGCGGCAATCGCCAGACCATGCTGAATAGCGCGTTCGCCGCTGGTCAGTTCGCGACGGGTTGGCACATTGAAGACCATTTTACGCAGCGGACGACGCGGCTCGCTTTTATTGGTCTTCAGCTGATCGAAGCTGTACAGGCTCTCTTTTGCGGTTTCGACCGCCTGACGGACTTTCCAGTAAGTGTTACGGCCTTTAACGTGCAGCTCGGTCAGGAAGCAGACGGCTTCCATTGAACCGGTATCATTCAGCGTATTAATGGTTTTCTGAATGACCTGCTTATACTGACGCTCGTCCAGCTCGCGCTCTTTGCCGCAGCCAATCAGCAGAATACGCTCTGACAGGACGTTTGGAACATGGTGCAGTAACAGCGTCTGCCCAGGTTTGCCTTCCAGTTCGCCACGGCGCAGCAGGGCGCTGATATAGCCGTCACTGATTTTATCGAGTTGCTCGGCGATCGGGGAGAGTCGGCGTGGTTCAAAGACGCCCACAACGATGCAGGCACTCCGCTGTTTCTCCGGGCTACCGCTTTTTACACTGAACTCCATGCACTACGCTCCTGAATCTTAAAGACAACAGCGGCTGCTACGGATAGAATTGAAACCTTTCGTAACTCATGTCCGCTGTTGTGGTGACTTCGTGTTAATCTTACGTTACTACGGTTTCGACACGTCAGAAAAAGTCCTGAAGCGTGAATCCGCCGGATGTTTTAATCTTAGCGATGATTTCGACGACTCAAGAGAATAAATGACGTTTAAGCCATGAAACAAGCGATTTTCCAGCAAAGAGACGGGTTTTTACGGGCGTATTTAAAGTGATAATCATAAGATATCTGGTGCGGGAGACGCTCAAAAGCCAACTGGCGATCCTCTTCATCCTGCTGCTGATTTTTTTCTGTCAGAAGCTGGTTAAGATCCTCGGTGCGGCCGTTGACGGCGAAATTCCAACGAATCTGGTGCTTTCCCTGCTTGGTTTAGGGATCCCGGAAATGGCGCAGCTGATCCTGCCGCTGAGTCTTTTCCTCGGCCTGCTCATGACGCTCGGCAAGCTGTACACCGAGAGTGAAATCACGGTGATGCATGCCTGTGGCCTGAGCAAAGCCGTACTGGTGAAAGCGGCGATGATACTGGCGCTGTTCACGGGGATCGTGGCGGCAGTGAATGTGATGTGGGCGGGCCCCATGTCTTCTCGTCATCAGGACGAAGTGCTGGCCGAAGCGAAAGCGAACCCCGGCATGGCGGCGTTAGCGCAGGGGCAGTTCCAGCAGGCGACCGACGGTAACTCTGTGCTATTCATTGAGAGCGTTGACGGCAGTAAATTCAACGATGTATTCCTGGCCCAGCTGCGACCTAAAGGTAACGCGCGTCCATCCGTCGTGGTGGCCGATTCCGGTCAGCTGGCTCAGAGTAAAGATGGTTCGCAGATTGTCACGCTGAATAAAGGCACTCGCTTTGAAGGCACCGCGATGCTGCGCGACTTCCGTATTACGGATTTCCAGAACTATCAGGCTATTATCGGCCATCAGGCGGTGGCGCTCGATCCGACGGATACCGAGCAAATGGATATGCGTACATTGTGGAACACCGACACCGACAGAGCGCGTGCAGAGTTCCACTGGCGTATTACGCTCGTATTCACCGTGTTTATGATGGCACTGATTGTGGTTCCGCTGAGCGTGGTGAACCCGCGTCAGGGGCGCGTGCTCTCTATGCTGCCAGCGATGCTGCTTTACCTGATCTATTTCCTGCTGCAAACCTCTATTCGCTCTAACGGCGCGAAGGGTAAGCTGGATCCTATGGTCTGGACGTGGTTCGTTAACAGCTTGTACATCTTACTGGCGCTGGGATTAAACCTGTGGGATACGGTGCCAGTGCGCCGCATACGTGCCCGATTTTCGCGTAAAGGAGCCATCTAATGCAGGCGTTTGGCGTTCTTGACCGCTATATCGGTAAAACCATTTTTACCACCATCATGATGACGTTGTTCATGCTGGTGTCGCTCTCCGGCATTATCAAATTTGTCGACCAGCTGAAAAAAGCCGGGCAGGGCAGTTATGACGCGCTGGGCGCGGGGATGTACACCCTGCTCAGCGTGCCAAAAGATGTGCAGATCTTCTTCCCAATGGCGGCCCTGCTGGGGGCACTCCTCGGGCTGGGCATGCTGGCACAGCGCAGCGAGCTGGTGGTGATGCAGGCCTCAGGCTTTACCCGTATGCAGGTTGCGCTGTCGGTAATGAAAACCGCTATCCCGCTGGTGCTGTTGACCATGGCGATTGGTGAGTGGGTGGCACCGCAGGGCGAGCAGATGGCGCGTAACTATCGTGCTCAGGCGATGTACGGTGGTTCACTACTCTCGACGCAGCAAGGGCTGTGGGCGAAAGATGGTAAAAACTTCGTCTACATCGAACGGGTAAAAGGCGATGATGAACTGGGCGGCGTGAGCATCTACGCCTTCAATGACCAGCGCCGCCTGGAGTCAGTACGACATGCCTCTTCGGCAAAGTTTGACCCCGAACATAAGCAGTGGCGTTTGTCGCAGGTGGATGAATCTGACCTGACCGATCCAAAACAGATCACCGGTTCGCAGACCGTCAGCGGCACGTGGAAGACCAACCTCACGCCGGATAAACTCGGCGTCGTGGCGCTGGATCCTGATGCGCTCTCTATCAGCGGCTTGCACAACTATGTGAAGTACCTGAAGGCGAGCGGGCAGGATGCCGGACGTTATCAGCTCAACATGTGGAGCAAGATCTTCCAGCCGATGTCCGTGGCGGTAATGATGCTGATGGCGCTGTCGTTTATCTTCGGTCCGCTGCGTAGCGTACCGATGGGCGTGCGCGTGGTGACGGGGATCAGCTTCGGCTTTGTCTTCTACGTTCTCGATCAGATCTTCGGACCGCTGACGCTGGTGTACGGTATCCCGCCGATTATTGGCGCGCTGCTGCCGAGTGCCAGTTTCTTCCTGATCAGTCTCTGGCTGCTTTTGAAACGCTCCTGACAGACCTCTCCTCGCTTCCGGTTGACCGGGAGCGAGGCTAATCTCCTGTTTCACCCCGCACTTTTTCTCACAACCTTCAACGCCCTGCCCCGAATTTGAGTATTATTGAGCGATAAAGTCGTGAAGGGATCCTCTATGAAGCAAATTCGAATGCTTGCCCAGTATTACGTCGACCTGATGATGAAGCTTGGGCTGGTGCGTTTCTCCATGCTGCTGGCGCTGGCGCTGGTCGTTCTGGCCATTGTCGTGCAAATGGCCGTCACCATGGTTCTGCATGGCCAGGTTGAGAGTATCGACGTCATCCGCTCTATCTTCTTTGGCTTGCTTATTACCCCCTGGGCCGTCTATTTCCTTTCCGTCGTGGTTGAACAGCTTGAGGAGTCTCGTCAGCGCTTGTCAAAACTGGTGGATAAACTGGAGGAGATGCGCGAGCGCGATCTGAAACTCAACGTTCAGCTTAAAGACAATATTGCGCAGCTGAATCAGGAAATTTCAGATCGTGAGAAGGCGGAGGCGGAGCGTCAGGCCACGCTGGAACAGCTGAAAGTTGAAATGAAAGAGCGCGAGGTGACGCAGATCCAGCTTGAGCAGCAATCCTCTTTCCTGCGTTCGTTCCTGGATGCTTCGCCGGATCTGGTGTTCTACCGCAACGAAGATAAAGAGTTTTCCGGCTGTAACCGGGCAATGGAACTCCTGACCGGAAAAAGCGAGAAGCAGTTGATTCATCTGAAGCCGCAGGACGTTTACTCTGAGGAGGCGGCCGCCAAGGTCATGGAAACGGACGAAAAAGTGTTCCGACATAACGTCTCGCTGACCTACGAGCAGTGGCTGGATTATCCGGATGGCCGCAAAGCCTGCTTTGAGATCCGTAAGGTGCCCTATTATGACCGCGTAGGGAAACGCCACGGCCTGATGGGCTTCGGCCGTGATATCACCGAGCGTAAGCGCTATCAGGATGCCCTGGAGCGCGCCAGCCGCGATAAAACCACCTTTATCTCCACCATTAGCCACGAACTGCGTACGCCGCTCAATGGCATTGTGGGGCTGAGCCGTATTTTGCTGGATACCGATCTCACTGCAGAGCAGGAAAAGTACCTGAAAACAATTCATGTCTCGGCGGTTACGCTGGGTAATATCTTCAACGATATTATCGATATGGATAAGATGGAACGCCGTAAGGTTCAGCTTGATAACCAGCCGATTGATTTCACCAGTTTCCTTGCCGATCTGGAAAATCTGTCTGGTCTTCAGGCGCAGCAGAAAGGGCTGAGGTTCGTCATGGAGCCCACCCTGCCGCTGCCGCATAAAGTGGTTACCGACGGTACGCGGTTGCGCCAGATCCTGTGGAACCTGATCAGCAACGCGGTGAAATTTACCCAGAAAGGGCAGGTGGCGGTGCGTATCCGCTATGACGCAGGCGACATGCTGCACTTCGAGGTGGAGGACTCCGGGATCGGTATTCCACAGGAAGAGCAGGACAAAATTTTCGCGATGTACTACCAGGTGAAGGACAGCAACGGCGGAAAACCTGCCACCGGGACCGGTATTGGCCTGGCGGTGTCTAAACGGCTGGCGAAGAGCATGGGCGGTGATATTACCGTTGCCAGCCAGCCGGGCAAAGGATCGACCTTTACGCTGACGGTGCATGCGCCAGCGGTGGCGGAAGAAGTTGAGGATACCTTTGAAAACGACGATATGCCGCTGCCAGCCCTGCACGTCCTGCTGGTGGAAGATATTGAGCTGAACGTCATTGTGGCGCGCTCGGTGCTGGAAAAACTGGGCAACAGCGTGGATGTGGCAATGACCGGTAAAGCCGCGCTGGAGATGTTTACACCGGGCGAATATGACCTCGTTCTGCTGGATATCCAGTTGCCGGATATGACCGGGCTGGATATCTCGCGTGAACTGACGCGTCAGTACGCGGCTGACGAACTGCCGCCGCTGGTGGCGCTAACGGCAAACGTACTGAAAGACAAAAAAGAGTATCTCGACGCCGGTATGGACGATGTACTCAGCAAGCCGCTGGCGGTGCCTGCTCTGACCGCCATGATCAAGAAGTTCTGGGACACCCGTGATGAAGAGGAGAGCACCATGACGTCTGTTGATAGCGCAAAAGCCCAAACGATACTCGATACCGCGATGCTGGAGCAGTACATTGACCTGGTCGGCCCGAAACTGATTACCGACGGTCTGGCTGTGTTTGAAAAAATGATGCCGGGCTATCTGAGCGTGCTGGAGTCAAACCTGACGGCACGGGACCAGAAGGGCATCGTGGAAGAAGGGCATAAAATCAAAGGGGCCGCCGGCTCGGTCGGGTTACGTCACCTGCAGCAGCTGGGTCAACAGATTCAGTCGCCTGATTTACCCGCCTGGGAAGATAACGTGGGTGATTGGGTTGAAGAGATGAAACAAGAGTGGCAGAACGATGTGGCGGTGCTTAAAGCCTGGGTGGACGCCAGAAAAAAATGACCCCGGTTTAACCGGGGTGCGCGAATACTGCGCCAACACCAGGGAAATCGTGGCTGCGCCTGTTTTTAAACGTTATTTTCGAATGGGCGCCGCCTGAAAAATTTAGGCCGCACGCAGATAAGATAGCAAATCTTAAATGGTTTGTTACATGAATCAGTGAAATGTGTGAAGCATAGCGTTTTAATCAAAATTATTAATGTGCTTCAGCAAGTTGCAAAGAAGGATCGTCAAGATGAAAAAAATGGGTGTCGTCCTGAGCGGATGCGGTGTTTATGATGGCTCAGAGATACATGAAGCCGTAATTACCCTACTGGCTCTGGCAAAACAGGGTGCAGAGGTGATGTGTTTTGCGCCAGATAAAAATCAGGCGGATGTCATTAACCATCTGACCGGCGAGCCAATGGCCGAAACCCGTAATGTGTTGATTGAAGCCGCGCGTATTGCCCGGGGAGAAATTCGTCCGCTGGCCCAGGCAAATGCTGCTGAACTGGATGCGCTCATTGTGCCGGGTGGCTTTGGTGCCGCGAAAAATCTCAGCACTTTTGCTGCTGAAGGCGCGGCTTGCAAGGTGGACGCGGATTTAAAAGCGCTGGCGCAGGCGATGCATGCGGCGGGTAAGCCGCTGGGCTTTATCTGCATTGCACCGGCCATGCTGCCAAACATTTTTGATTTCCCCTTACGGCTGACAATCGGGACCGATATCGATACTGCTGAGGTCATCGAGGAGATGGGTGGCGAACACGTTCCGTGCCCGGTCGATGACATTGTCGTGGATGAAGAGAACAAAATTGTCACCACGCCCGCGTACATGCTGGCGCAGAATATCGCGCAAGCGGCTGAGGGTATTGAAAAACTGGTAGCCCGGGTACTGGTGCTGACGGAATGAGCCGACAGTCTTCCGCAGGAAAATGGGTGAAATACCTTCTTTTGCGCATCGTACTCGTGCTGGCGGTGTTCTGGGGAGGCGGACTGGCCGTGTTCAGCATTTTGCCAGTACCGTTTTCAGCCGTTATGGTTGAGCGTCAGCTCAGCGCGTGGTTCTCCGGTGATTTTGGCTATGTCGCGCATTCTGACTGGGTGAGTACGGACGAGATCTCACCGTGGATGGGGCTGGCAGTCATCGCGGCGGAAGATCAGAAGTTCCCGGAGCACTGGGGGTTCGATGTGGCCGCGATTGAAAAGGCGCTTGCCCATAACGAACGCCATGAAAATCGCGTGCGCGGTGCGTCTACCCTGTCGCAACAGACGGCAAAAAATCTGTTCCTGTGGGATGGCCGAAGCTGGGTGCGAAAAGGGCTGGAAGCGGGGCTGACGCTTGGAATGGAAACAGTCTGGAGCAAAAAGCGCATTCTGACCGTCTATCTCAATATTGCCGAGTTTGGGGAGGGGGTATTTGGTGTCGAAGCAGCATCACAACGCTATTTTAATAAACCTGCCAGCAGGCTAAGCATGTCGGAGGCCGCGCTGTTAGCCGCTGTACTGCCTAATCCTCTTCGCTTTAAGGCCAGTGCCCCATCAGGCTACGTGCGAAGCCGTCAGGCGTGGATCATGCGCCAGATGAGACAGCTGGGTGGGGAGGGATTTATGCAGCGTAATCATCTGATGTAGGGCGGGTAAGCGCAGCGCCACCCGCCAGAATGGCAGACCTAATCTTCGTCAAACCCGGCATTAAACAGCGCAATCACCGCCGCCAGCGCTTCCTCTTCCTGAGGGCCGGTGGCTTCGACCTCAATCTGGCGCCCTTTGGCAGAATCCAGCATCAGCAGGGCGATAACGCTGTTCGCTTCCGCTTCGGTGCCTTCATCATTGCGCAACAGAACTTCTGCATCAAAACCCTGCATCAGCTCAAACAGTTTCATCGCCGGGCGTGCATGCATTCCCAGCTTGTTGGTGATCTCAACGGTTTGTTTTACGGTCATGTTTTACGTTTTTCCAGCGTGCGATGACGGGACTGAACGTTCTTGCCGCGCGAGCGGAAATAGTCGGCCAGCTGTTCGGCAATGTAGACCGAACGATGTTTACCGCCGGTACAGCCAATCGCCACCGTCAGGTAGCTACGATTGTTTGTCTCCAGCATAGGTAACCATAGCTCAAGGTAGCTTCGTGTCTGGTAGATAAAATTGTGAACTTCTGTGTGCCTGTCGAGGAACGCCGCTACGGGTTTATCCAGGCCGGTCATAGGACGCAGTTTAGGATCCCAGTGCGGGTTCGGCAGGAAGCGCACGTCGAAAACATAGTCCGCATCAATCGGAATACCGTGCTTAAAGCCAAAGGATTCGAACACCATCGTCAGTTCGCGCTCGCGTTTGCCCAGCAGGCGGGTACGCAGCATTTCCGCCAGTTCATGAACGGACATCTCTGAGGTATCGACAATCAGGTCGGCGCGTGAACGCAGCGGTTCCAGCAGATCGCTCTCTTCGTCGATGGCGCTTTCCAGCGAGAGATTTTTACTGGAAAGCGGGTGCAAACGCCGGGTATCGCTGTAGCGGCGGATCAGGGTATTGCGATCGGCATCGAGAAACAGCAGCTGAGGCGAGAATGCGTCAGGCAGGTTACTCATTGCCTGCTCGAAGATTTCAGGCGACTCGGGCATGTTACGAACGTCGATACTGACGGCAGCAGAGGTTTGTCTCTCCGCCAGGGTACGCGCCAGATCGGGCAATAACACCACCGGCAGGTTATCTACGCAGTAAAAACCCATGTCTTCCAGCGCGCGCAGGGCAACGGATTTCCCCGACCCTGAACGACCGCTGACAATCATCAGCACCATGTTCCGTTTCTCCTCAGGACAACAGATGTGAAGGCCATCTCCTGGTTACGCGTCATCCTGATTGCCTTCTGCTTCAGTGATAATCTGATAAAGCTCTTCATCACTTTGGGCTGAGCGCAGTCGACGGCAGATGGTTTTATCGGCCAGACGTTTAGCGACCAGCGAAAGCGTGTGCAGATGGGTTTTGGTCTGGTCGGCAGGAACCAGCAGCGCGAAGAGGAGATCGACGGGCTGATTATCAATGGCATCAAAGGCAATTGGCGTTTCCAGTTGCACAAACACACCGACGGCACGCAGGGTGTCCTCTTCCAGTTTGCCGTGCGGGATCGCGATGCCGTTGCCGATACCGGTACTGCCCATCTTTTCACGGGTCAGGATCGCTTCGAACACCACCTGCGGCGGCAGGCCCAGCTGTTTTGCAGCCAGTTCACTGATGATCTCCAGCGCACGTTTTTTGCTCTGGCAGTGAACGGCACTGCGGGTACATTCCTGGTTAAGGACATTGCTCAGTTGAAGAGCGGAATCGTTGTTCATCATAATTTCACCTAAGCGCTAACTGTACAAATGGCCTGTTGTTTTTCACAACAGGCCGTCCTGCACCCGTTAACTGCCCGGACAATTAGTGTTGTTTCAGTTTATCTTTATGTTTATTGAGCTGTCGCGCAAGCTTATCAATCAAGCCGTCGATAGCAGCGTACATGTCTTGCCCTTCCGCACTGGCATGGAGTTCACCTCCGTTTACATGCAGGGTCGCATCCGAGATATGAGTCACTTTCTCCACTTTCAACACAACGTAGACCTGGTTGATCCTTTCGAAATACTGCTCGAGTTTCGCGAACTTAGCGTTCACAAAATCACGTAAGGCCTCAGTAATCTCGACATTGTGTCCTGTGATATTGAGCTGCATAGTGTCTTCCTTATCGGTTGTGTCACACCAGTTGTTTACGCTGGTTTGACGGCGGAATGGATAAAGACTCTCGATACTTCGCAACAGTACGACGTGCCACCATAATACCCTGATCGGACAGCATGGTGGTTAACTTACTGTCACTCAGTGGCTTCGCGGGGTTCTCCGCGGCGATCAACTTCTTCACCAGTGCGCGAATCGCCGTTGACGACGCTTCGCCGCCGCCCTCGGTACTCACGTGGCTGGAGAAGAAATACTTAAGCTCAAAAATACCGCGCGGACTGTGCAGATACTTCTGCGTGGTGACGCGGGAAATGGTTGATTCATGCATCTCGACGGCCTGAGCGATATCCGCCAGTACCATCGGTTTCATATATTCTTCGCCCTGCTCAAAGAATGCCTGCTGCTGTTCGACGATACAGCGGCTCACGCGAAGCAGGGTATCATTTCGGCTCTCCAGACTCTTGATCAACCATCGCGCTTCCTGAAGGTTGCTACGAATATATTGATTATCGGCGTCGTTGCGCGCGCTGGTGCACATGGAGGCGTACTGCTGGTTGATTTGCAGGCGAGGGATGCTGTCAGAGTTCAGTTCAACGACCCAGCGGTCGTTATGTTTTCTGACCAGCACGTCCGGGATCACGTACTCGGGTTCACTCGTCTGGATCGACTGACCAGGCCGCGGATCGAGGGACTGAATCAGATTCACCGCCTCTTTCAGCACCTCTTCTTTGAGGCGCGTAACGCGCATCAGGCTACGAAAGTCGTGGTTAGCGAGAAGATCCAGATGATCGCTGATGATTAAGCGTGCTTCGTCGAGCCATGGCGTCTCTTTGCTGAACTGAGAAAGCTGGATCAGCAGGCAGTCGCGCAGATCTTTCGCTGCCACGCCTACGGGATCGAAACGCTGAATACGTTTCAGAACGGCTTCAATCTCTTCCAGCTCAATCTCTTCATCGCCCATGCTCTCCAGAATGTCGTCCAGCGTGACGGTCAGATAGCCGGTGTCATCAACGGCGTCGACAATGGAGGTGGCAATGGCACGATCGGTATCGGAGAACGGGGTCAGCTCCACCTGCCACATCAGGTAATCCTGCAGCGACTGGGTGGTTTCGCCCTGATAAACCGGCAGCTCATCGTCCTGGTAGTCTGCACGCGTACCGGAAGGGGTGCCGGCGGTATAAATTTCATCCCAGCTGGCATCCAGAGGAAGCTCGTCCGGCATCTCTTTTTGTTCGAGTGCATCTGCGGTATCGAGCGATTCTGTATCCTGGGACTGCTGTGTATCTACCTCATCATGAAGATCGGCTTGCTCCAGCAGGGGATTGCTGTCCAGCGCTTGCTGGAGCTCCTGCTGGAGTTCTAAGGTGGACAGTTGCAACAGACGAATTGCCTGCTGTAACTGCGGCGTCATCGCCAGTTGTTGGCTGAGCCTTAATTGCAAACCTTGCTTCATGTTCAGAGCATTTTTCTCCGGTTCGGCGTTACGTTACCTCTACCCTATCAGAGTCTGAAGTCTTCCCCAAGATAGACGCGCTTAACATGATCGTTTTCGAGGATCTGCTGCGGCGTACCGTGGGCGATCAGATTGCCCTGGCTCACAATGTACGCGCGCTCACAGACGGCAAGCGTTTCACGCACGTTGTGGTCGGTGATCAGCACGCCAAGCCCGCTGTCACGCAGATGCTCAATGATACGTTTAATGTCGATGACGGAGATTGGGTCAACACCTGCAAACGGTTCATCCAGAAGGATAAATTTCGGGTTTGCAGCCAGCGCGCGCGCAATCTCAACACGACGGCGTTCACCGCCGGACAATGCCTGACCCAGGCTGTCGCGCAGGTGCTCGATGTGAAACTCTTCCATCAGCTCGTTGGCGCGATCCTGACGCTGTTCGCTGGTCAGGTCGTCACGAATTTGCAGAACCGCCATCAGGTTATCAAAGACGCTCAGACGGCGGAAAATAGAGGCTTCCTGCGGCAGATAGCCGATGCCACGACGCGCGCGCGCGTGCAGTGGCAGCAGGCTGATGTCTTCATCATCGATGATGATGTTGCCGGCATCACGCGGGACAATGCCAACCACCATGTAGAAGGTGGTGGTTTTACCCGCACCGTTAGGGCCAAGCAGGCCCACAATTTCGCCGGAGTTGACGGTCAGACTGACATCTTCTACGACACGGCGGCCCTTATAGGCCTTCGCGAGATTTTTTGCAGTTAATGTTGCCATAACGAATTAGTTACTCTTCTTCTGTGCCGGGGCCTGACCCTTGCCTTTATCCTGCAGCTGAGACGGAACCAGCACGGTGGTTACGCGTTTGCCTTTCTCGCTGGAGGCCTGCATTTTTTGCTCTTTCACCAGATAGGTGATCTTGTCGCCGGTAATGTTGCTGTCCAGCTGTTCCAGATACGCGTTTCCGGTCAGGATAACCAGGTCTTTCGCCAGCTCATAGTGCATATGCGAGGCGCGGCCTTTCACCGGCTTGCCGTTGTCCTGCATCTGGTAGAAGGTGGCCGGGTTGCCGTAACCATCAATGATCTCTTTGCCCTGCTCGCCACCCGGACGGGTAACGACCACTTTATCAGCGTTAATTTTGATGGTGCCCTGCGTCATCACGACGTTACCCGTGAAGGTGACGACGTTACCCTGCATATCGAGGGACTGAGTGTCAGACTCGATGTGGATCGGCTGGTCGGTATCACCCGTTACAGCAAGCGCGGGGAGACTGGCCGCCAGCATCGCGCTGGCGATAATTACTTTAAGGCTGAGTTTGTTTGTTTTGAATTTCATAGGAGGTTCTAACCTTTTCAATCAGCTCGGCGTTCTTGCTGCGTAAGTTCCCGCGCATTCTTAAACCGCTGGAATTAAATGTTGTGCCATACAGTGTGACCAGATCCTGCGAGGTCACGTCCTGGGTTACCAGGTTGATCTGGGCATTATCGGTCGTAATTTTCCGCAGTTGCGAGTCAGCGGTCAGGGCGTTGACTTCAACGTGGCCATACAGATAAAGCATACGGTCATTTGTCAGTTTGGCCCGATCTGACTTAATTGACCACGTCGGCACTTTGTCTTTATCGAATGTGGTCATGACGGGTTGGGTAAACCACGAAACGCCCTCATCGGAAAAATATTCCACATGCTGGGCAACCAGGCGATAGTTCAGCGCACCTTCCGGGCTATAGACCACGGTGTCGCTGTGATCGCTTTTGTAGGTTGGATCGTTATTGTTGATCACTTCCGTTTGCGTATCGTCGCGATCGGCCAGGTTCACGCCAATCAATACCAGTGCGACAAGCGAAAGCAGAATGATAACCCAACGTCTGGTTTTACTCATATTGATTGCCCTTTGGCCTCATCAAGCTTGCCCTGCGCCAGCAGAAGCAGGTCGCAGACTTCACGTACGGCACCGCGGCCACCGTTGATGTGGGTAACGTAGTCAGCGCGTGGGAGCAGCAACGGGTGAGCGTCAGCAACCGCAATGCTGAGACCGACTTCAGCCATCACTGGCCAGTCAATCAAATCGTCCCCGACATAGGCCACGTTTTCCGGCGCGATCGCCAGTTTACCCAGTAAATCGTTGAACGCTGCCATTTTATCGGATTGCCCCTGATACAGATGGGTAATCCCTAAGGTTTCACAGCGGTCTTCTACCAGTTTAGCTTTCCGCCCGGTGATGATAGCCACCTCGATACCCGAGGTGAGCGCGCAGCGAATTCCGTAGCCATCGCGGACGTTAAACGCTTTCAGCTCTTCGCCATGATTGCCCATGTAAATCAGGCCATCGGAGAGTACGCCATCGACATCAAGGATGAGCAGACGAATATTTTCCGCCTTTGCCATCATCTGGGTACTAACCGGTCCATAACAGGTTGCAAGGGATGCACCCGCATTACTCATTGTCTTATCCTTCATTACACTACGCCTGCGCGCAGCAGATCATGCATATGTACCACACCCAGCAACTGGTCGCCATCGGCAACCATAACGGAGGTGATATGGCGGGACTGCATCAGGTTCAGCACATCCACGGCCAGCGTACCCGGACGCACGCGAATCCCGCCGGGCGTCATCACATCGGCAATGCCAAGTGTACGGACATCTACACCCATGTCGAACACGCGACGCAGGTCGCCATCGGTGAAGATCCCCTGAATTTTCATCAGGTCGTCACACACGACCGTCATGCCCAGATTCTTGCGGGTGATTTCCAGCAGCGCATCACGCAGGGAGGCCTCTTTACTGACGTGAGGGATCTCATCCCCGGTGTGCATAATGTCGTTTACCCGAAGCAGCAGCTTGCGCCCCAGCGCGCCACCCGGGTGGGAAAGCGCGAAGTCCTCCGGCGTAAAACCACGCGCTTCCAGCAACGCAACGGCAAGTGCATCGCCCATGACCAGGGCCGCGGTGGTACTGGAAGTTGGCGCCAGACCGAGAGGACAGGCTTCTTTGGGTACTTTTACGCACAGGTGAATATCGGCTGCACGCGCCATGCTGCTTTCCGGGCGGCTGGTCATGCAAATCAGCGGCACCTGCAGACGCTTCAGTACCGGGATTAGCGCCAGGATTTCATTGGATTCACCGGAGTTGGACAGCGCGATGACAACATCCTGCGGCGTGACCATCCCCAGGTCGCCGTGTGAGGCTTCTCCCGGGTGGACAAAGAAGGAGGAGGTTCCGGTGCTGGCAAAGGTTGCCGCCATTTTGCGGCCAATATGACCGGATTTGCCCATCCCCATCACCACGACTTTACCGGCACAGTAAAACATCTTCTCACAGGCCAGACTAAAATCCTGATTAATGTACTGATCTAACTGCGCCAGACCTTCACGTTCAATCTCCAGAACGTCTTTGCCTGCTTTCTGAAAGTCAAAACCCGGCTGCAATTCTATTTGCGACATAATGCGTTTCCGTTTACCCAGAGAGAAGAGGCGAGAGCCAGTACAGCATCGCCATCCATACGATAAATCCACCTGTCAGCAGCGCACCTGCGCCTTTGCCGATCTGTCGTTGCCGCCGCCAGCAGAGCAGGGCGAATATCACGCTGACCAGCAACATCACTCCGTAATCGCGAGAGAATGCCAGAGGGTTGAAGGGCCCTGGCGTTATCAGGGCCGGCAGACCCATCACAATCGCGATATTAAATATGTTGGAACCGATGATATTACCAATGGCAATGTCATCTTCCCCTTTACGTGCCCCCGCAATGGCGGTGGCCAGCTCCGGCAGGCTGGTGCCGATAGCAATCACCGTCAGGCCAATCGTCAGTTCACTCATGGCGTAAAAGTTCGCCAGCACCGTCGCGTTATCCACGACCATGCGCGTTGCCATCGGCATAATAATCAGCGCAACGCCAAGCCAGAGCAGAGCGACCGGTAGCGTACCTTCGCGCGGGAGTTCGGCGACCTGCTCACGCGTGAGGCTGTCATGACCCAGCTTCTCAGCCTGGCGGGCGATTTTAACACTATACAGCAGCCAAATGACGGCCAGCGCCAGCAGGAAAATGCCGTCGCTGTAGCTCAGTACGCCATCATAAAATACGCAGCCTGCCAGCAGACTTACGATTAACATTAGCGGCAATTCCCGGCGCAGAACATCAGAATGCACGCGAAATGGATGGAGCAGCGCCGCCAGGCCCAGGATCAGTAAGATGTTGACGATGTTAGAGCCAATCGCGGTGCCAATTGCAAGGTCTAACTGACCGTGCAACGATGCCGAGACAGAGACGATGATTTCAGGAAGCGACGTGCCAACACTGACAACGGTCATCCCGATGACAACCGGCGGTACGCCCGTCAGGCGACACAGGATTGATGCAGCAAACACTAAACGGTCAGCACTGTAGACCACCAAAAGTAAACCAATTATTAACAGTGCTGTTGCTAAAAGCATCAAAAGTCCTTTCTTCAGGTATACTTGTCGGTCCATCGCGCGGGAATGGCTGGACTGCATACGGTCTGAGGCGTAACGAATTCCTAATTTTGACTTTATGCGCCGGAAAAGTAAAACAAATGCCAGCTTTCGCTAACCTCAATGGCTAATATTCTGTAAAAATGCTGAGTTTAGGGCTGATTCAGGCTGCACGCTTAAACGTGAGCAGGGTAAGAAAGGAACCATAAATGAGCCAAACGATGGCGAATTTAGTCGATGTTCGCGGTGTGAGTTTCTCGCGTAGTAATCGATTGATATTCGATGATATTTCGTTGACCGTACCGCGTGGCAAAATTACCGCCATCATGGGGCCGTCCGGGATCGGTAAAACGACCCTTCTGCGCCTTATTGGTGGGCAGATACCACCTGACAGCGGTGAAATCCTCTTCGATGGCGAAAACATCCCGGAGATGTCGCGCTCGCGCCTGTATACTGTCCGCAAACGTATGAGTATGCTCTTTCAGTCGGGGGCGCTGTTCACCGACATGAACGTCTTTGATAACGTGGCTTATCCGCTGCGCGAACATACCAGCCTGCCGCCTGAACTGCTGAAAAGCACGGTGATGATGAAGCTTGAAGCTGTCGGTCTGCGGGGGGCTGCGAAACTGATGCCTTCAGAACTGTCTGGCGGGATGGCGCGACGTGCCGCACTGGCGCGAGCCATTGCATTAGAACCCGATTTAATCATGTTCGACGAACCGTTTGTCGGACAGGATCCCATCACGATGGGCGTGCTGGTGAAGCTTATCTCTGAACTGAACAGCGCGCTCGGCGTAACCTGTATTGTGGTGTCTCACGATGTACCGGAAGTGTTGAGCATTGCCGATTACGCCTATATCGTGGCGGACAAAAAGATCGTCGCACACGGCAGCGCCCAGGCGCTTCAGGAAAATTGCGATCCGCGCGTGCGGCAATTCCTCGATGGTATTGCTGACGGACCCGTACCGTTCCGCTACCCGGCGGGCGATTATCGTGACGATTTACTGGGATTAGGGAGTTAAGCCACTCATGCTGTTAAATGCGTTGGCCGCCCTTGGACACCGTGGCATAAAAACCATCAGGACGTTCGGGCGTGCCGGATTAATGTTATTCAACGCGCTGGTTGGCAAGCCGGAGTTTCGCAAGCACGCGCCTCTGCTGGTGCGGCAGCTTTATAATGTCGGTGTGCTGTCGATGCTCATCATCATTGTCTCCGGCCTGTTTATCGGTATGGTGCTGGGGCTGCAGGGCTACCTCGTTCTGACCACCTACAGTGCGGAAACCAGCCTCGGGATGCTGGTGGCGCTCTCACTGCTGCGTGAACTGGGGCCGGTTGTGGCGGCGCTGCTGTTCGCCGGTCGTGCAGGGTCAGCACTCACGGCAGAAATTGGCCTGATGCGCGCCACCGAGCAACTCTCCAGCATGGAGATGATGGCGGTCGACCCGCTGCGTCGGGTCATCTCTCCGCGTTTCTGGGCGGGGGTGATCTCGTTACCGCTACTGACTGTTCTGTTTGTCGCCGTGGGGATCTGGGGTGGTTCGCTGGTGGGGGTCCACTGGAAAGGCATTGATGCCGGTTTCTTCTGGTCCGCCATGCAGGATGCCATCGATCTGCGAATGGACCTGGTTAACTGCCTGATTAAAAGCGTGGTATTTGCCATTACGGTCACCTGGATCGCCTTGTTCAATGGTTATGATGCCATTCCGACGTCGGCGGGCATTAGCCGTGCAACTACACGTACTGTCGTACATTCGTCGCTGGCCGTACTGGGTCTGGATTTTGTGCTCACCGCACTGATGTTTGGGAATTGAGTTCATGCAAACGAGAAAAAATGAAATTTGGGTCGGCGTGTTTCTGCTGCTGGCGCTGCTGGCCGCACTGTTTATCTGTCTGCGAGCGGCGGATATCACCTCAGTGCGCACCGAGCCGACATACCGTGTCTATGCCACCTTCGATAATATCGGCGGCCTGAAAGCGCGCTCACCGGTGCGTATTGGTGGCGTTGTTATCGGGCGTGTATCAGACATAACGCTTGATGAGAAAACGTATCTGCCGCGCGTTGCGATGGATATCGAAGAGCGTTACAACCACATTCCGGACACCAGCTCCCTGTCAATCCGTACTTCCGGCCTGCTGGGAGAGCAATACCTGGCGCTCAACGTTGGCTTTGAAGACCCTGAGCTTGGAACGACTATCCTTAAAGACGGTAGCGTTATCCAGGATACGAAGTCCGCGATGGTGCTGGAAGATATGATTGGTCAGTTCCTTTACAACAGTAAAGGGGATGATAAAAAGTCTGACGATGCCCCTGCGCAGAGTGAAGACCATACCAACGCTGCGCCGACCCCAGGTGCGACGAATTAATTCAGGAGAAGTCATTCATGTTTAAACGACTGTTAATGGTTGCCATGCTGGTCATTGCTCCCCTGACTGCGGCTCATGCTGCGGATCAAAGCAACCCGTACAAACTGATGGACGAAGCTGCGAAGAAAACCTTCGACCGTCTCAAAAACGAACAGCCAAAAATTCGCGCGAATCCTGATTATCTGCGTGACGTGGTAGACCAGGAACTGCTGCCCTATGTGCAGATCAAATATGCTGGTGCGCTGGTGCTGGGACGTTATTACAAAGATGCGACGCCTGCGCAGCGTGAAGCCTACTTTGCTGCGTTCCGTGAATACCTGAAACAGGCGTATGGTCAGGCGCTGGCGATGTACCACGGCCAGACCTATCAGATTGCTCCCGAGCAGCCGCTGGGTGATGCCACCATTGTGCCTATCCGCGTGACGATCAACGATCCTAACGGCCGTCCACCGGTGCGCCTGGATTTCCAGTGGCGTAAAAACAGCCAGACCGGGCACTGGCAGGCCTATGACATGATTGCCGAAGGGGTAAGCATGATCACCACCAAACAGAACGAGTGGAGTGACCTGCTGCGCACCAAAGGTATTGATGGCCTGACCGCGCAACTGCAGTCTATTGCGCGTCAGAAAATTACTCTGGACGAGAAAAAGTAATGTCGCAGCAACTCAGCTGGTCGCGTGAAGGTGAGACGTTAAAGCTGTCCGGTGAACTTGATCAGGACCTGCTGAACCCACTGTGGGATAAACGCCACGACGCGATGCAGGGCGTGACGCTCATCGACTTAACCGACGTCACGCGGGTGGATACGGCAGGTGTTGCGCTGCTCGCCCATCTGATCGCTGTGGGGAAAAAGCAGGGGACAAGCGTCAGGCTTCATGGCGCGAGCGATAATGTCGTTACCCTTGCCCAACTCTACAATTTGCCTCCGGACGTCCTGCCTCGTTAATATTTTCAGTGCGTTACTTCCGAAAGCCCTGACAGTTTCATCGTCGGGGCTTTTTGCTTGTTTAAGACGACGCCACTTTGCTCTAAGATGTTGGGCTTGTTTTCACTATCAGATGATTAAGAACCCATGGAAAATCATGAAATCCAGACAGTGCTGATGAATGCACTCTCCCTTCAGGAAGCCCACGTCACTGGCGATGGCAGTCACTTCCAGGTTATTGCTGTGGGTGAGATGTTCGACGGTATGAGCCGTGTGAAGAAACAGCAGGCTGTGTACGCGCCGCTGATGGAATATATTGCGGATAACCGCATCCACGCCCTGTCGATTAAAGCGTTCACCCCGCAAGAGTGGGCACGCGATCGCAAACTAAACGGTTTTTGAGCTGAGGGCGACAGGCCCGCAGCACGGTTGAATTTATAAGAGAGCACACAATGGATAAATTTCGTGTACAGGGGCCAACGCGTCTCCAGGGCGAAGTCACAATTTCTGGCGCGAAAAACGCCGCGCTGCCAATCCTCTTTGCTGCGCTGCTCGCGGAAGAGCCGGTAGAAATTCAGAACGTACCGAAGCTGAAAGATATCGACACCACCATGAAGCTGCTCACCCAGCTGGGCACGAAAGTTGAGCGTAACGGTTCCGTCTGGATCGATGCCAGCAACGTGAACAACTTCTCTGCGCCTTACGATCTGGTGAAAACCATGCGTGCATCCATCTGGGCACTTGGCCCGCTGGTGGCGCGTTTTGGTCAGGGTCAGGTTTCACTGCCGGGCGGTTGCGCCATCGGTGCGCGTCCGGTTGATCTGCATATCTATGGTCTGGAGAAACTGGGCGCTGAGATCAAGCTGGAAGAAGGTTACGTTAAAGCCTCCGTCAACGGTCGTCTGAAAGGCGCGCACATTGTCATGGACAAAGTGAGTGTGGGCGCAACCGTCACCATCATGTCTGCGGCAACGCTGGCAGACGGCACGACCATCATCGAAAACGCCGCGCGTGAACCTGAGATTGTGGATACTGCCAACTTCCTCGTGGCGCTGGGGGCGAAGATCTCCGGCCAGGGTACTGACCGTATCACCATCGAAGGCGTTGAGCGTCTGGGCGGCGGTGTGTATCGCGTTCTGCCCGACCGTATCGAAACTGGCACCTTCCTGGTGGCCGCAGCGATCTCTGGCGGTAAGATTGTTTGTCGCAACGCGCAGCCTGATACCCTGGATGCGGTGCTGGCGAAACTGCGTGATGCAGGCGCGGATATCGAAATCGGAGAAGACTGGATCAGCCTTGATATGCACGGTCAGCGTCCAAAAGCGGTCAATGTGCGTACGGCGCCGCATCCGGCGTTCCCAACGGACATGCAGGCGCAGTTCACCCTGTTGAACCTGGTTGCCGAAGGGACAGGCTTCATCACAGAGACCATTTTCGAGAACCGCTTTATGCACGTACCGGAACTGATCCGTATGGGTGCGCATGCTGAGATCGAGAGCAATACCGTGATTTGCCACGGCGTGGAGAAACTGTCAGGTGCTCAGGTGATGGCAACCGATCTGCGTGCGTCTGCAAGCCTGGTGCTGGCGGGGTGTATTGCGGAAGGTACCACGGTGGTGGATCGTATTTACCACATCGATCGTGGTTATGAGCGTATCGAAGACAAACTGCGCGCGCTGGGTGCCAATATCGAGCGTGTGAAGGGCGAGTAATCGTTCCGGCAGCCCCCTGCCAGAGATGACCGGGGGGTTGCTGTTCCTGCTAAAAAGCGCGTTATTCCTGTGGTTCTTTCTTTAACTTTCTCTGGCGCATCATGCGCGTTCTGTCGATGAATTCATGGGTAATGGGATCGTGGTAGCGCGAGGGCCAGATCACCCACGGGTGCGTTTCCAGCGCCGTCGCGATAATTAATTCTCCCTTTGGCCAGGGGCGGGTCAGGGCGTTGGCCAGGGTGGAAGAACTCAGACCATGGCGGCGGGACTCTGCTGCCAGTGACGTCCCTCTTTTGCGCAGTGCCGCAATGATATCTGCCGTATGCCAGTCGATAAATTTCGTATCCATAACGCTGTCCTTAAGTGCGGATTCACCTACGCCGTTTCTTCTGAAACGACTGGCTTACTATACCCATTTCAAACTCTTGTTCTAAAAAGTTCGCGTTACTTGAAGGGATATTCAGAATAAGACATGCCTTTATTCATGCGGTCTCTAAACCGATGAATTTACATGAATACGGAATTTACTGGGGTGTTTTAGAACCTCCCCGCGATGGAAACGGGGAGGTGTGAAAGGATTAACGATCGCGTTGAACAGCGATGTGGGCAAGGCCAATAAGGGCATCACGCCACGGGCTGTCTGGAATAACCTGAAGGGCAGCGATGGCTTTATCAGCCTCTTCTTCGGCACGCTGACGCGTCCATTCCAGTGAACCGCAGATCGCCATAGTTTCCAGTACCGGTTCCAGAAGATGGCGACCATTTCCCTGTTCGATCGCCTCACGGATCATTTTCGCCTGGTCTTCAGTTCCGTTGCGCATCGCATGGAGCAGCGGCAGGGTCGGTTTGCCTTCGTTCAGGTCATCGCCCACGTTTTTGCCGAGCGTTTCGCCGTCCGCACTGTAGTCCAGCAAATCATCAATCAGCTGGAAGGCTGTCCCCAGATAGCGACCATAGTCCTGGAGCCCTTTTTCCTGAGCCTCAGAACAGCCAGCCAGAATGCCGGAGCACTGCGCGGCCGCTTCAAACAGGCGCGCTGTTTTGCTGTAGATGACGCGCATGTAGTTTTCTTCAGTAATATCCGGATCGTTGACGTTCATCAGCTGCAGCACTTCGCCTTCAGCGATGACGTTTACGGCTTCTGACATCACTTCCAGCACTTTCAGCGAGCCCAGGCTGGTCATCATCTGGAAGGCGCGGGTATAGATAAAATCCCCGACCAGAACGCTGGCGGCATTACCGAAGGCGGCATTGGCCGTGGCCTTACCGCGACGCATATCGGATTCATCCACAACATCGTCATGCAGAAGCGTCGCTGTGTGAATAAATTCGATCAGTGCGGCGATCGTGACGTGGGCATTTCCCTGATAGCCAACGGCTCTGGCAGCCAGAATGGCAATCATCGGGCGAATGCGTTTACCGCCGCCGCTGACAATGTAATAGCCCAACTGATTGATCAACTGAACGTCAGAGTTGAGTTGCTCCAGGATTGCTGCATTCACACCCGCCATATCTTGCGCGGTTAACTCATTGATTTTTTCTAAATTCATCGCAAAAGCCGGGCTTTTCATCCTGTTGATCCCATCTTCAATGGGGTAACGAAGGGTTTCGGTTTATCAATAGTAGTGCTGATTGTACTGAAAAAACGGCTCAGATAAACGTTACCGTACGTGTTGTGTTTTTTTTCTTCATGTATTGATGGTAGCACTTGTCAAAGGCTCGCGTTTTGCGTAATATTCGCGCCCTATTGTGAATATTTATAGCGCACTCTGAATCATACGAGGATGTGCGCGGAAGCGGAGTTTATATGTACGCGGTTTTCCAAAGTGGTGGTAAACAACACCGAGTAAGCGAAGGTCAGACCGTTCGCCTGGAAAAGCTGGACATCGCAACTGGCGAATCTGTTGAGTTCGCAGAAGTTCTGATGATCGCAAACGGTGAAGAAGTCAAAATCGGCGTTCCTTTCGTTGATGGCGGCGTTATCAAAGCTGAAGTTGTTGCTCACGGTCGTGGCGAGAAAGTTAAAATCGTTAAGTTTCGTCGTCGTAAACACTACCGTAAGCAGCAGGGCCACCGTCAGTGGTTCACTGATGTGAAAATTACTGGCATCAGCGCCTAAGACCTGAGGAGAGATTTAAATGGCACATAAAAAGGCTGGCGGCTCCACACGTAACGGTCGCGATTCAGAAGCTAAACGCCTGGGCGTTAAGCGTTTCGGTGGCGAATCCGTTCTGGCGGGTAGCATCATTGTTCGTCAACGTGGTACCAAATTCCACGCTGGCAACAACGTAGGTTGCGGTCGTGACCACACTCTGTTTGCTAAAGCAGACGGTAAAGTGAAATTTGAAGTTAAAGGCCCGAACAACCGTAAATACATCAGCATCGTTGCTGAGTAAGGTTTTCTCGGTCCGATGTTC
>NZ_JTLF01000100.1:0-14581 GCF_000798855.1 Enterobacter sp. ZOR0014
GGCGCAGGGGCGACGCCGCAAGCCGCAGCGCAAGCCTTTCACGGGCCGAATGCACCGTGAAAGGTGCGAACGGGTGAGGACGGAGACATCGTGAACCCTTGTGACCGCAGCGGCCGGGTTAGCGTGAAGGCACGGCGTTGAACATTCCACTGAGAGGAGGAAAACGAAGGGGGTAGTATCACTCCCATTTTGCATAACTACAGGGCACTCTGTTCCGGAATTTTGCCGGTAATCCTTTTCATGTCGCCAGCAGACAGTGTGACATTCACTACCCATTACCCGCTGGATACCCGTAATATGTGGGTAGATGAGCAAATACCATACTATCAAGCACGATCACATTGATAATATTAAAGTTTTCCCAAATTCTGTCGTTAATAACTATAGTCCCTTATATTGCCAGAGTATTTTTTAATGACTGATAACAGCATCCCCGTAGACTTTAATTCCAGAGACGCACTTTCCCATTTTAAAGAATGTTTAAGGTTAGAAGTCATAAACCGGAATGGAGAAAAGAAATTTTCATGGTTTAAGGTCTTTCACCGTGTGCTTTTTAGCCATAAAAAGAGATTTTACTTTTGGTGGCGACTTGCTAATTACATGAATCAGACACCGTCCAGACGATATCAGAAGTGGGCAAGGAAGATAAATGCTAATCTGCGTTGCAAATATGGTGCTGATATTAGTATCGAAGCGCAAATCGGTGAAGGCATGAAACTCAATCACTATGTAGGAATAGTTATCCGTTCTGAATGTAAGATAGGGAAAAATGCAAATATTCGTCAGAACACGACGATTGGAAGGAAAACGTCCAATGATGTAATCGGCATGACTGTAATTGGGGATAATGTAGACATTGGTGCTCATTCTTGCATCATAGGTGATATAAATATAGGACATAACGTAACAATAGGTGCAATGACATTTGTTAACAAAGATGTTCCCGACAACTCAATTATCTACAACCCAGTTACATCGGTAATAAAAACCAAATAATTTCAGAAAAAAGGTCGCAACCGCGACCCTTTTACAACCCTACCCTATGCAACTAAATAATCTAGAAAAATAGCTTACAATAACTATAACACTGGAACGTTAGATGGAAATTAAACATTCTTGATAGTTTCAGATTTAAAAAAATCTGGATTCTGTCGTCTATCAAATAGAAGTGCAGTGTTCTATTTAGCTCAGTGAGCAGATAAATTCAAAAGTGATGTATCTTAACGACTCCAGATATTAGCAGCACTAAAAGGTAATAAAGCCATCAAAATTAATGGCTTTATTGCCTTTAAATTAAAACAGACGCGCTTTTAAAATCAATTTATTTTGCGTTTATGGACAAAACTCGAATAAATTTTCTTCTCAAGTGCAATAAGGTTACGTGCCATACCTGTTACAGTGGTGACGTGATGACGGTTCAGCCAGTGCCTGACGAGTGAGTTGGGACGAATAACGCAGACTTCAGGCAGACAGAATTCGCTCATCCGGACCATACCATAATCACGATATACAACGAGGCCGATCGTCAGGACATCAGAGCTATATACCAGAATTTCTGTTAGCCATGCCTGCAGCAGCAACTCGCCTGGGCGGTACATTGGAGGAAGTTCCGGCAACACTTCCGCTGCGACGATAAAATTCCGGCTCGTACGTTCAAAAACATGAGATCCCTCATAACGGGCACCAGTATGCAGCAGAATAGTTTCTGCATCCCGCCACACGTCGCCGCAGATTACCCGCAGATCATCTTCAAGGACCATTTTCAGGTAATCATGGCACAGGCACTGAGACTCAGGGATACCTGATAAATTGACCTCAATGGAAATGTCGCGACCACAAACTTCCGCACTGATGGTTGCCTCCACCAAATTTTTATCGCACAACAGAGTTAAACCAGCCATCGCCTCTTTGCCGATACGGCCCCGCTCAATCATTGCCGAAATTAATTTCACAAGGGCATCCGTGGTCATTGTAGTTTTCATGGTCATCATCCAGCCATTCTCCTCGACATTAACTGTAAGAGCAGGCCAGCCGTGATTGTCCAGTATCTGGCATACACGGGTTGCAGTCAGAAGTGCATATAGATTCATTACTTTCTCCTTATTTTCTCTATTAGAAATGATTTCTTTTGCCGTCCGCTTTCTGGAGGCTGGTTGTTATCTTTTGCCATAAGCGAAGGGTGGCAACGTGCCATGAGGTAGAAGTCATGCCCCGGATGCAAAGCCGCAGCGCAAGCAACTGACCAGCGGGAAGGCGCGCGAACGGGTGCTGCAGCTGGCGGCTTGACTTATACCTGCACGGTGCGACCTTTTGAGCGATGGCAGGAGATAATCAAGAGGAGCTCTTAGGACTGCATGAGCGTGATTCTTCGTTAACAAACAGGGGATTAGGAAATGGTGAAATCAAAAACTTGAAAGTATGCTGAATAAGGCAATAATACTGTATATAAAAACAGTATAGAGGTGACTATGTTTGAATTATTGCGTGTTGATTGCGAACCGGAAATTATACCCATCCCTCTTTATAGCGAGAGGTGCCCGGCGGGGTTCCCGTCCCCGGCGCAGGACTATGTCGAAGCCGAACTTGACCTCAATGATTACTGTATATCCAGACCCAGCTCGACATACTTTGTGCGAGCTATTGGTAATTCCATGACTGATATTGGGCTACATTCTGGCGATCTGCTGATTGTTGATAAGGCCGAAAAGGCACACCACGGCGATATCGTTATAGCTGAGATTGAGGGTGAATTTACTGTTAAACGATTACTGTTGAAACCGAGACCAGGGTTACAGGCAATGAATCCTGCCTACCCCACTCTATGGCCAGAGCCTGAGCAGCTACAAATTTTCGGGGTCGTAACTGCCTTTGTACACAAAACCCGGGGACATGACTGATGTTCGCCCTGGCAGATGTGAACAGCTTCTATGCGAGCTGTGAGAAGGTCTTTCGTCCTGACTTACGTGATAAACCAGTGGTCGTTCTTAGCAATAATGATGGTTGTGTAATAGCCAGATCGAAGGAAGCGAAGCGGCTTGGGATCAAAATGGGGATCCCCTGGTTCCAGCTGAAGGCAATGCAGTTCCCGGAGAAAATCCTTACGTTTTCCAGCAATTATGAGCTTTACGCGAGTCTGAGTAACCGGGTCATGGCACATCTGGAAGAACTGGCACCCCGCGTTGAGCAGTATAGCATCGACGAGATGTTCCTGGACATTCGCGGCATCGATGGCTGTACTGACTTTGAAGATTTCGGAAGACAGCTGCGCGAGCACGTCCTAATCGGAACCGGACTGACAATTGGCGTCGGGATGGGCCCAACAAAAACACTCGCAAAATCAGCACAATGGGCTTCTAAGGAGTGGCCTCAATTTGGGGGAGTGCTGGCTCTGACCACTGACAATCTCCGTAGGACGGAAAAACTGCTCTCACTTCAGCCGGTGGAGGAAGTTTGGGGGGTTGGTCGACGCATAGGTAAAAAGCTGAATACATACGGCGTTACGACTGCACTGCAGCTGGCGCGCATGAACCCTGCGTTTATACGCAAGAACTTTACCGTGGTGCTGGAGCGAACAGTACGCGAGCTGAACGGTGAGGCCTGTATATCTCTTGAAGAAGCACCGCCCGCGAAGCAGCAGATTGTCTGCAGCCGATCATTCGGGGAGCGCATCACGACTTACGACGCGTTACGGCAGGCTATCTGCCAGTACTCCGAACGCGCGGCTGAAAAGCTGCGCGGAGAGCATCAGTTCTGCCGGCACATTTCGGTCTTTATCAAAACCTCCCCTTTTGCAGTCAACGAAGCGTATTACGGAAACGTGGCCAGCGAAAAGCTACTCGTACCTACCCGCGACACCCGGGACATCATTAATGCGGCAGTAAAAGCCCTGGACCGTATCTGGCTCGACGGGCATAGATATGCAAAGGCTGGCGTAATGCTGAATGACTTCACCCCTACGGGAGTAGCACAGTTAAATCTTTTCGATGACGCTAAGCCGCAGGAACGAAGCGAGGAGCTAATGAAAGCCCTGGATGGCATAAACCATTCAGGGCTCGGGAGGATATGGTTTGCTGGTCGTGGAATTGCACCAGAATGGCAAATGAAAAGAGAGATGCTTTCTCCGGCATACACTACCAGGTGGTCCGATATCCCCAGAGCCTCAATTTGAGTATCAGAAGAGGCCTTTCAGTTTGATCCGGGCCTCTTCCAGTCGCCGCTTCTCATCATCTTCAACGATTTCAGGCTTGGTTGCAGAATCAAATGTCCCAGCCCCCAGTTCTGCAAGCACATCACGAATATTGGCCTGGGATGGCTTCCATCCCGTTGTCTGACTGAGTAAACCCACCAGGCTATCAGCAGTGAAACTCTTATCCAACAACAGTGCTAGTAAGCCAGGAAGCCGCGGGTCGAGGTGGTGAAGTGCTAAGCCGGAGATAAGCGCTTTCCTATATAAATCCCCTCTATCGTTCCGTGGGACAGAGTCAATAATGTCTAAAGACACATTATCCGCCACCTGGTCCGGATGAAGATAAACCGTTAACTTCTTCCGTTCCTCGCTCACAGTCTTATTCCCCTTTAAATGCAGCGATGGCTTCAACGAGTGATGTTTGCGGCGAATCCATCATGACAACCTTCGAGCCCAGATGATGCCATGCAGCTTTAACAGCATCCTCGATCAGTGGCGCACCGCCACCAACAATATAAACCCGGTTAACGTCCTTGAATCCTGCCAGGTCATCGACCACCTGGGCACCCAGTGTAGCGATCGCGCTATCGATGGTATCCAACACCAGTGCTGTCTTGCTTTCATCGTTAATAACCTGACGGACGAAATCAGCGTTTGTACGCTGTTTGATAAGTTCATCGGCGACCATAGCGCTCGTGTTGCTGGATGCCATTTTTAACGCCGTGAGTGCAGCGTTCGTTACCAGCGATACGCCGATATCAGAGTTTCCATGTATCGCGCTGACAGAGTCGAACTGGCCAACGATAACGCCAACGTCGAGAGTTGTCCCCCCGAGATCAATCACCAGGGACTTTTCGTACTGCCCTACATTGTCTTTCACAAGGCGTTCAAATACGGCAGGCAAGGATTCAGGCATGACTTCGACGTGCTCGATGGTAAACACCTCGCCTTTATTCAATTTGACCGGACGCATCAGGTTGTCGATTTTCCTCTGAATATTCAGCTCATTCTTCTGACAATCCCTGGTGTAGAACTCACTGATAGGCAAGGTCACAGTCAGTGAGACAGGCTGAGGTTTAAGCCCGCTGTTAAGAAGTGCATGGTGAACCGCCAGAAGGTTTACATCGGTATATTGATACTCAATATGAGTAGTAAGAATGGATTCATTACTGACTTCGTCATAGGTGTATTTTTTACCTTCAAGCTCATAGTTGAAGGTCTGACGTACGCCCATACCTTCCACCTTCCACCCCTGACGAAAAGAGTTAGATGACAATGACTTATAAAGTTTCTTATTGTTGAGCCATGCAAGTTTTACAGTTGTTGAACCATCATCACAATACACTTTCATCCCGAACCCCTTGATACTCAAATTGAGAAAAATGTTTGAACTTAAGTGTCTAAACACTCAGATTGAGTATTAAATCATAAGTGTGAAATATTAAAACACAAGTATTATTTGTGATGTATTAAAAAATAATTCATAAATCACACTTCATACTTCACATTTTTTTGATTGCAGTTATTGACTATAACTACGTATGTGACAAAATAAATCATACTTCACACATCACATTTATGAGGCAGAAATGATTACTGTCGTAGGTGGAAACAAAGGCGGCTCAGGTAAAACTACAACGGCGTCAAACTTAGCAATAGCTCTAGCCCATGAGGGCCACGACGTATGCCTGTTAAATGGAGACTTACAACGGACGGCCGCTAAACATCATGCTGAACGTGAAGCATCGGGAATAGAGCCAACATTCACGCTCATCGAAAAATTCGATAATCTGACACAGACCCTTCGAGGATTAGACGAAAAATATGATCATGTAATCGTGGATGTAGCTGGCAGGAACTCAAGAGAATTCATTACTAGTGGCGTCGTCGCAGATCAGATCATTGCACCATTACAATGCTCACAGCCCGACCTTGATACATTGACAGAACTTGCTCAGCAAATTGAAGCTATGCGAGATCTCAACCCTGAGTTAAAAGTCTATTGCTTACAAAGCATGGCGACTACGAACCCAGTGCTAAGAGGAAATGAGCGGAAGGAGTTTCTGGAGTACCTGGAAGAGTTTCCAACTATTGAAACGCTGCAAACAGTAATCTGTTTCCGCAAGGTCTATCGAGATTGCATGAGCAACGGAACTGGTGTCGTAGAAACGAATAATGAAGCGGCGAAAGCAGAAATAATGCAATTAATGAAAGAGGTATTCGGATAATGGTTAAAAAGCCGAGCCAGCAAGCGACTACCAGAACAGGTGTCACGGCAGAACAAGCTGAAGCCCTCGCGCAGCGCCTTGCAGATAAGCCCTACGGAGCACCAGAAAAACCGGAACCTGAAAAACAGTGCCGCACGACAATCTCGTTAGGGGAGTCAATGTTAGTGAAGGTCGAAGATATAGCACTGCGGAACAAGCGTAACGGGAAGGATCCTAAAAACGTCAGTGCAATAGTCAGAGAAGCCCTTGAGCTGTACTTTCAGAAAACTGGCGGATAAAAGGACACCACATCATAAGTATGATATGTGAAGTATGATTTAGGCCGCATTTGCGGCCTTTTCAATACCAAACAGTTCCTCATAGCTTGCAGAGAAGTTAAATGGCTCCTTTGAGTAATGCCACAGCATCAGCACCCGGCATCTGAAACTGTACCCTGTGCCGTGCAGCCACATCGAGCGCGAACACCTTCGTATACACCTCCGTCGAGCTGATGCTCTTATGTCCCATTAAACTCTGCAGCACCTTCAGCGGTATGCCTGCGTACAGCATGTGCATCGCGTAGGAATGGCGGAATGTATGGGGCGTCACCGGTACTGAGAACGTCACCCCGTCGGCCGCCGCGGCTTCCACCGCTTCGCTGAGCCAGGTGCGGACAGTCCGGTCGGTAATCTCCCAGATGCGCGCCTTCTCGGTTCTGCCGCTGCGTTTGTTACGTCGTTCAAGAGGTATTTTCAGCGTGGCCACCATCATCTCCAGCTGACCGACATAGTTCGAATCAGAAAGCGGTACCAGCCGGTGAGCCTGACTGCCGGCAGGTGAGCGGCCGGCCGTTCGGGCCGCTTTCTCCGCCCGCTGCTTGAGTGTGGCCAGCTGCACGAACGGGTAGGGCGGCGCCAGGGAAAAATCACTCCGGGTCAGCGCCAGCGCCTCGTTAATGCGCGCGCCGGTATTCCAGAGTGTTGCCAGCAACATCTTGCGGTGGAGATCGGGTACATAGTGGAGCAGGGCACTCACTTCCGGCGCCAGCAGATATTTCGGCAGTTCGTCCTGAACGAGCGCCATCTGGCGCAGGGCCAGTGCGGCAGGGTAGTCGATGGCCACCGGCAGCTGTGCGGAAGAAAAGGAAACGCCCTGGCCAGGGATTGCCGGCATCATTGCTTGTTGTCCCTGCCGGACAGGTATTGCTCTGTAAGTCGTGCCAGTGCTTTCTGCGCGTAATCCTCGCCCGGGAGCACACTTATTTCTCCCCGGCGTTCCATCCCGGCGCCGATGGCGCTGAGGGTCGTCGTTATCGGAAGCAGCCGGCGCAGCTGCAGGGCGTGCCCGCATGCGGAACGGATGCGATCGGCAAATTCATCCTCATCGCGAGAATATGTCCCGGGCTCCGGCCGTTCCCTGCCGTCCTTTTCTGACTGCAGCTGCTGACACAGTTTCAGAAGGCCAATAATGTCATCGGTGGCTTCGTTTGCATGCGGATCGTTGAGATAATTGGGTTTCACTGGTTATCCTTACTCATCAGGGGACAGGTCGTTCTGAATCTTCCGCTGGCGTTGCACATGCCGGTGCCACAGCGCGCGCCGGTTGCGCCACAGGATGGACCCGATCCGCCTGCACAGTTCCCCTTCGCGCGGGGGAGGAAGATCGCAGATCCGGCGAAGACGCCAGGCTGTCAGCAGCACTTTCAGCCCCAGACGGGCATACTGGTACCGGGCGGATTCCGCGACGTCAGGTGGTGATTCGTACCGGAATACGCTTTCAATAACGTACCGGGCCTCCCTGTTCAGCGCCGGCAGGTTACGGAGACGGAAAAGCAGCCCCGGAGGAAGCGAACGCCAGTCTCCCTCGACTCCTTCCAGACTCAGGAGAGGCAGAGCCTTAACCGACCAGTTTTTTTTCACTGGCTCCGCATCGCAGGCCACATCACTGCACTGATCAGCAAAGTGCTCCAGCAGACAGATCAGTTCCGTGCTGATAAAGAGGCGCTCGCGGACCAGTTTATCTTCTGCCGCTCTTTCCTCACGCTTGCGGGTGAAGTAATGCGTCAGCGCTACACCGCCAAAAGCAGCTCCAACCGACGTAACAGCCGTGATAATTTGTGGTGCCAGGCCAATACTGTCCTTCACCACCTTCACGCCTTCGGTCGCAATAAACCAGTCAGCCATATTTGTTCCCTTACTGAAAAATCCTGCCGGTCATACTGACGCCGCGGTACCACGGAACGACTCAAAGGCCCGCATGGCGTCCGCCCTGGAGGGCAGCTCGATGCAGTCCCCGCGCTGCGGGTTAATCTCTTCGTCAGTGGCCTCGTTATACCGCATGCGCAGCCGCCATCCCGTCACGGGAGGCGCGTTCTGTATGGCCAGCACCATCCCTTCCGGCGACAGCAGCTCACGGAGGGTGTAGCAGGCGCCGATCCGGGTCGAGTCCCGCAGCCACATCACGGGGTACTCACTGACCAGCTGGTCATACACACATTCCGGCGTATGGAAGTAATTCCCGTCCGCCCTGCATAAATCACACATAATCCTTCCTTTACTGAGAAAACCCGCGAATTTTTTTTCCCTTCCAGCCCAACTCAGTCATAGGCCATCAGAAAGAAAAACCCTTTTGCCGTATCTGCGTTATTAAGGTCAATTTCTCCGAACACTATTTGAGCGTCATCGCTCGGCCGATACCCTGGCCAGTCGACCATTGACCAGTCATAACCTTCCGGTATTCGTATCTTTCTGGCAACGATATCTCCGCTTGCATCAAGTACGAGATATTCCTTAATGATGGCTTTTTCATCATCGGTAAGACGCTTATTTGAAACGAGCGATATAGTTTTGTGACCATCAGCAATGAGGGTATCAACCAGTTCCACATAGCCCATGCTTTATTCCTTTCCATTAAAATAGTCACTAAGAGTAATTATGACGCGCAGCATAATCGGCTAAGCACAACCCTGAGTCTGTCACCCGGATGATTTTCCCCTGCCGTCATCATTTTCAGGCTGATAATAAGCAGCAATATAGACACGCTGGTAAATTACCGGACGGCCGTTTCGGTGTGATCCGATTTTTTGCGTATTTAACAGTTTCCGGAAGTGTACCACGCACACGAAATAAGCAAAGCGGCAATATCTGCCCCTGCTCTACGGGTCACGGGGGAGGGGATAAACACAACATATAGAAGAAAACGCAGCTGAAAGCGTGGCACATGTTGTGTTTTATGGGCGCCGGGCGGGTGCTGACGATCGGCAGATCCGGGACCTGGGGTTTTCGGATCTCCGGTGAAGGAAATGAGGCATATTCATTTACGCATATAGAAATGCACCATCCATTCCAAAAATGAATATGGAAAATTTAACCAAAAGAGCATTGCTTAAATTTGAATGGATATATAAATTTGAAACAAACCGAACGCGAACGGTTTGTTTATTTTTTTTAAAACTACGTCAAAGAGGTATTTCCTATGAGCATTAAATCAGCCGTCGAACGAGCCAGGCGGAAGCGCACTTTCTCCAAGAACGCTGGGATGACAGAAAAGCGTGTCACGGTAAGAACAGAGCAGGACCAGCGCGAGCTGGACGCCCTGATCGAAAAACAACTGGCCCGTTTCGTCAAAACAGAACTCTCAGGGGCTGATGAAATGCAGGCCTTTTCGCCTCAGGTTCGTGAAGCTCTGGAGCATGCCCTGCTGCTGAAAGGATCGCCGGACTTCATTACCCCCCATGGTGCCTTCAGCACCTTTATCACCAAACTACTGGAGAATGGTCTGACGTCTGAAGTTGCCCCGGCCGTCGCCATTTATACCCGCGTGTACCCGACCAGCGTGGACTATGTGCTTAAATCAGTGCCGGCAAAGGCGAGCAACTATCTCTGCCGGTATGCCAGCAGCCAGGCCGTGATGAAATGGGCAGAAGAAAACCCCGGCTGGCACGAGAAGATCATCGACAGCCTGAAGGACGGGACCTTTGCCGGATATCTGCGACAGATCCGCGAGGCCATCGGGGCAGCAAACCTCAACTATCGTTTTCTGAAAATGCTGGAGCAGCTCTGTGAGGACGCGGGGGAGCTTTCTCCTGAGCTAAAGCAACAGACCCAGCAGATTCTGAGTCGAGCACCGGAAACGCTTGTGCTTTCCCCCCGTGAGTGGAATGAAGACTGTAATAATCTGCGTACTTTCGTTCTGTTTTTCATGCTCAGGGACCTGGAGACACGCTACGGAGAGAGGGCAAACCCGGACAGAACCTACATCACGCCGTTCTATAACCGTCAGCGTGAGGAGCAAGGCGTAATGAATTCCCAGATCATCACTTTTCATGAATCACAACCTATCGCCCGGAGCTATGACTATGGGGTCTGTATCGGCTGGCGTTACGACAGCTGGGAGCAGTTTTTTTATCAGGTCAGCCACGAGGCTGTCCATCTGCTCAATCCGAAGATCGCCCCGGACGGCATGCTCAGAACCAGTGCCCTTGATGAGGGCATGGCAGTCCGCTATGCCGAAGAAATGCTGGCGAAATACCTGCCATATGTCAGCCGGGCGTTTGTGGAAAGCCCGGTCGGTATGGACAGTCCTTACCATCACGCCTGGGAGGCGGCCAGAAAACTGCCGCATGATCTTCTTGCGCAAATCCGTGCGGAATTTGGCAGCTTCGGTACCATTGATGACCCGGTGCGATTCGCAGAAATGACTGCGCCGTGGCTGACAACAGCAGAAGCCACTCTGCTCAGCAGTGATTTTCGCTACAGCTAAGATCCAGGCCTTCTGAACTGACACGCCCGGACAATGCATAAGGCCCCAGCAGGGGCCTTTTTTGTACCCCTTCAGTTAATCAGCGTCCTGCGTATGGCGGCCATGACAAGTTCATAGTGAACGGCCGGACTGGCGGCCAGACGCAAACCGCCAGCCCAGCATTCGTCCGAGAAGATCACCGCCTCATTGCCGGTGCGCTGCGCTGGTTGCCGGGTGTCCAGCCAGCGAGTCTGTACTGTCTGACGTTTCTGATTCATGTTTCTGTACCTCTTTCGCTGAGTCACAGCCCTGATTGTGGCGTCACGACACGACAGCCTCCCGGCTATTTTTATTCCCCAAACATGGGGCAGGCTCAGAAAATGCGTTATCCGGGCTGCTCTCCTATCCGGGCGATGATGGATAAAACAAAATAGCACTTTTTGCTAATGACCTTGATGTACCAATTGGAGTAAACTTCAAGAGAGCGTTTTTGTTGACTTTTTACCACATCGGGTATAACATTTCTACTGTGACCCGCTCTGGTCACGTCCAGGTATAAAAAAACTTAGCCATCCTTACACTGAATCCGCATCAGATAGTGCGTCATTCCGGTGAGGGATTTTTGCGCCTTTTTGCCGGGAAAACAGAATGCTGAACGTAAAATAGAGAGATAAGGAGGTAACGCATGAACACAACTTAGACGGCAGTAAAACCAGAGTAGTACATACAGGGTAAGACTTATGCGGCCACTACGGGTGGAAAGCAGGGCACCCTATTTTCATCATCGAACCAGGAGATTGCGATGCGCAATTTTTCAGGAAATCAAACTTTTTATATAAGGATAAATCTTTATGGATTCAAACATTATGGACGTGGTGGCACAAGCCCACCCTATTTATAGCATTGGCAGTATTATTTACGACATCATTTACGGGCGTACAGGCGGATTACTGAAGAAAGCCTACACCTGTGGCAAGGCTCGTAACTACCAGCAAATGGTGCTTTGCGGCTTACTGGCGGCAATCAACATCGCATTTGTGGTGGCTATGGCTTTCGCCTTCGCTCCGTGGGTCAAGGCAATAATAGTGGCGAAGTTAGCAGCTTCACCTTTTATTGCGATGACCATAACCGGTGTCGGTTCCAACGCTGTTAACTATGTCTTCGGCTGGATAGTTGACGCTATCAGCCGAAAGGTTCTCTGAGCGAGAGATCCACAGTTTAACAGCTACCCCGGACAGAAATCAACCACCTGACCGGGGCTGAACGCGCGGTGCTTCTGCGGAGCACCGCCGTTTTGTCACGTCTGCCTTCCGGCGAAAGATAAATCGGTGATATCACGGGGCCGCTCCGTAATGTACATCGTGGCGGGGCGGGAAAGAAATGAAATTCCGTGCTAGAACGGATCGTTCTCCAGACCAGAGGCGGTTTCCCATGGCGGAGATACGGAGCCTGAAGGTTCTTTAATCTGCGGGGTATAGTGGTATGCGCTACGCCTGACGGCATCAGTGGAGTATTCAAACCGGGCAGCCCGTATACCGTGAACGCTGACCGAACCGAGATCTATCTCCAGGGATGGTGCCCGGCGATCGTCCTGAAGCGATAGGCCGGAAAGATCATGCCTGTCTGCCCGCGGAGAAAGGGTTTCCTGAGTCGAAATAACCTCTGTAACACAGATATCTGGCTCCCATTCATCTTCGGCATACTGATGGCCATATCTGATTATGCAGTCTTCCTTTGCCGGCAGAGTCATAAAGGCAACACGGGAGGACTTATGGAACAACACAACGTTATACCGTTCCTCCAGATCCGCCCCCGGCAGCTGCACGGAGGGATAAAGGATACCGTCAAGATTAAACCGGGAAGGATCCGCCAGGTATTCAGCTATGACCTGTGTCGGGATATAGCTGAAGTCTTCTTCACCGGGCAGAACCGGAGCGACAATCCTGCTGATAAGTGTGGACAGGAACGCGGCCTGCTCACGTCTTTTTATGTAGTCCGGGTCGAGCAGGCTTCCACTCTCCAGAACACTTTCAAGTGCAGGCAGGTTCAGAAGACGGAGCGGTCGGATAACGTTAAACTTAGCGCACACCACGTTGCAGCCTACCGGTGGACGTATCTCTGAAATAGCCGTATCGACTGAACTGGCGCCATAGAAGACCGAAATTCCTCTGGCGCTCATACGGTTGGCACCGCTGATCTGATGCGGCGGCGGCCCTAACTCTTTGTCCGGTGTCACAAGTATCTGTTCCATCTCATGATGATTACGGCACCACCGGGCACGGTACAGTGACGGGATAGCGGTACCCGGGCCGGCGTGAATAATCACAGGCTTTTTTCCACGGGCGCGCATTGTCTCTACCCCCCGGAATATGCCGTCCAGGGTGGCGCTCACGGCATTATTGATGAAACGTGATTCAGTTTTCAGTGAGGTAACAAAATTTATCCACATGGAATCGAGACGGCCAGTGCTGATCTGACTGCGTTCAGCATAACAGGACTCCCGGGCAAACTCGGTCTCCAGTCCCATCACATCGGAATCAAAATCAGAATGCCTGTATTCGAGCAACTGCTGAATATCGTCAGCAAGCTCACGACTTGTCTGGAGTAAATCCTCAATGAGCTGCACGATTTCCTCCCCCTCACGGAACCACTCATAACCGTCAATATGACGAAGACTGGCATATTCCATATCGTTCGGTTCAGTGGGGGTCCGGTAAAAATGAGCTTCAATGGCTGTTTCTGTCAGGTCACATACCTCCTCCAGGGAGAAACAGGGCTGGACTTCCGCGCAGTAATGACAGGTCTCTAAAGTTCCTTCCTTCTGAATCCTGTGGCGTAAAAATTCTTCGGCAATACAACCAGCACAAACCCAACTCTCATCTGACTTTTCTGCATTCATAAAAAGGCTATCTCCGAGGTATTACTCTGCTCAGGAAGTGTATCAGACGTAACCTGACTGACATTTCAGAATTAGACAATTTCCGGATCTGCGCGGCGGGAAACCGGAAAAGAATATGACAATTAAGCTACATGCTAAAAATCATATCAGGTATGATATTTTGCGTTAATAACATAATCATATCTGATATGATATTTATCAATTTATGTGTAAATCAAACTAGATATGATTATCAACTTAACCGGACATTATCATACTGAGCGTGCAGGATGGATAAAGAAATAACGTTTTCACTCAGCTACCATCAACTGACAGCAAGAACGGCAGAGGTGATTAAAGCTATCAAAGAACGCAGGGGGCAGACTGCAGATACAAAGCTGGCATGCGTTGAGGCGGTCATACTTCTGTGGTCTGAACTTGCTACTGAAGGCGCATCCGACATCAGACAGGTACAGGATGACATCCGGCTTCTTCAGGAATTCGCAAACGGAATGAAGGCATGACTGACACGGTAAAAGGCCGCCGCCCGTCCCCGCTGCAGCGATGTTC
>NZ_JTLF01000208.1:0-2838 GCF_000798855.1 Enterobacter sp. ZOR0014
GAACATATATAGTGAAGACTTTCGTGATGAGGAGGTCGACTTGTGAACACGCCTGATGCCGTTGTCGTACTGTGTACCGCCCCTGATGAAGCCTCTGCCCAGGATCTCGCCGCCAAAGTGCTGGCCGAAAAATGGGCAGCCTGCGTAACGCTCCTCCCCGGCGCAACCTCCCTTTATTACTGGGAAGGCAAACTGGAGCAGGAGTACGAAGTCCAGATGTTGCTTAAAACCAACCGGGCGAACCAGCAGGCGCTCCTCGACTGCCTCAAGTCTCATCATCCTTACCAAACTCCAGAGCTGCTGGTGCTGCCAGTGCTCCATGGCGATAACGACTATCTCACATGGCTCAACGCTTCCTTACGCTGATCCTGCTGCTGTGCAGCACATCAGTATTTGCCGGGTTGTTTGACGCACCCGGCCGTTCAAACTTTATTCCTGCCGACCAGGCGTTTGTTTTCGATTTTCAGCAGAACCAGCACGATCTCAATCTGACCTGGCAGGTGAAAGAGGGTTACTACCTTTACCGCAAACAGGTCAGCATCACGTCCGCAAAGGCTAACGTCGGCGCATTGCAGATGCCCGCGGGCGAGTGGCACGAGGACGAGTTCTACGGTAAGAGTGAAATCTATCGTCAGCGCTTAAACGTACCCGTCACGGTGAATCAGGCGGATAAAGGCGCCACGCTGACCGTGACGTATCAGGGCTGTGCCGACGCGGGCTTCTGCTATCCTCCTGAAACGAAGGTCGTTCCGCTTACTGAAGTTAAAGCCGCTGCCTCCCCTCTTCCCTCTGGGGAGGGGGCCAGGGTGAAGGGAGAAGGCGAAGCCACTTCAGATCTTCCCTTCTCAGCATTTTGGGCGCTACTGATTGGTATTGGCATTGCCTTTACGCCGTGTGTACTGCCCATGTACCCGCTGATCTCCGGGATTGTGCTAGGCGGTAAGCAACGGCTTTCCACCGCCCGGGCGCTGCTGCTGGCTTTTATTTATGTCCAGGGCATGGCATTAACCTACACGGCGCTCGGCCTCGTGGTCGCCGCCGCTGGATTGCAATTCCAGGCAGCGCTTCAGCATCCTTACGTGCTTATTGGTCTGTCAGTTGTCTTTATTCTTTTGGCGCTGTCGATGTTTGGCCTGTTCACTCTGCAACTGCCCTCTTCGCTGCAAACCCGCTTAACGCTGATGAGTAATCGTCAGCAGGGAGGATCTGCAGGCGGCGTGTTCGCAATGGGTGCAATTGCCGGGCTAATCTGTTCACCCTGCACCACTGCGCCGCTCAGCGCCATCCTGCTGTACATCGCCCAGAGCGGCAATATGTGGCTCGGTGGCGGAACGCTGTATCTTTATGCGCTGGGGATGGGTCTGCCGCTCATTCTTGTGACGGTCTTTGGTAATCGTCTGCTGCCGAAAAGCGGACCGTGGATGGAGACGGTGAAAACCGCGTTTGGTTTTGTCATTCTGGCGCTACCGGTGTTCCTGCTGGAGCGCATCATCGGAGACGAGTGGGGAATGCGTCTGTGGGCGATGCTTGGCGTCGCATTCTTCTCCTGGGCATTTATCGTCAGCCTGGGGGCGAAAAAGCCATGGATGCGCCTTGTGCAAATCCTGCTGCTGGCGGCTGCACTGGTCAGCGTGCGTCCGCTGCAGGACTGGGCATTTGGCACGCCGGTGGGTCAGACGCAGGCGCATCTGGACTTCACCCGCATTAACAATGTCGATGAGCTCAATAGCGCCCTGGCTCAGGCAAAAGGTAAACCGGTGATGCTCGATCTCTATGCTGACTGGTGTGTTGCCTGCAAAGAGTTTGAAAAATACACCTTTAGCGATCCTCAGGTACAAAGCGCCCTGAAAGAGACGGTGTTGCTCCAGGCAAACGTCACGGCCAACAATGAGCAGGATAAGACTCTGCTTAAGCACCTTAACGTACTCGGGCTGCCAACCATTTTATTCTTCAATGAACAAGGGGAAGAGCAGCCAGAACAGCGTGTAACCGGGTTTATGGATTCAACGGCATTCAGCGCGCATTTGCGCAATCGCCAACCGTAAACAACACTTTAGACGGGACATACCGTTGGGAATAGCGGAGGAGATAACCGTGCAACGTGAAGACGTACTGGGACAAGCCCTGCAATTACTTGAGATTCAAGGGATCGCCAGCACCACGCTTGAGATGGTAGCCGACCGTATCGATTACCCTCTGGATGAGTTAACGCGCTTCTGGCCGGATAAAGAGGCCCTGCTTTATGATGCGCTGCGCTACCTTAGCCAGCAGGTGGATATCTGGCGCAGACAGTTAATGCTTAATGAAGAACTGACGGCTGAGCAAAAGCTGCTGGCTCGCTACACCGCCCTGACTGAATGTGTCAGTAACAATCGTTATCCGGGCTGCCTGTTTATTGCCGCCTGCACATTTTATCCCGATCCCGGGCATCCAATACATCAGCTGGCGGATCAGCAAAAGCGTGCGGCGCATGACTTCACTCACGAGCTACTGACAACGCTTGAAGTGGATGACCCGGCAATGGTCGCTAAGCAGATGGAGTTGATACTGGAGGGTTGTCTGAGCCGCATGCTGGTGAATCGTAGCCAGGCCGATGTGGATACGGCGCACCGCCTGGCGGAAGATATTCTTCGCTTTGCTCAGTGTCGTATGGGCGGGGCGTTGACGTAAGCGAATCAGCGAAATTTGGTCTTTTCGGCGCGCAAACCGCCAGATTGCCGTAAAGTTAAGCAATTGAACAGCTTTCCCCGAAATAATGTTGACGATAAGGCGCGATTGCGGTTTAATGCGCTCCGTTGCCCGGATAGCTCAGTCGGTAGAGCAGGGGATTGAAAATCC
>NZ_JTLF01000086.1:0-2562 GCF_000798855.1 Enterobacter sp. ZOR0014
AAGGTCTCAGGGGTCGATGCATGAAAGGAGAAAGTGCCATGCGTCTTTGTGATCGTGATATTGAAGCCTGGCTGGATGAAGGCCGTTTGTCTATTACCCCACGTCCTCCTGTAGAGCGTATCAATGGGGTGACCGTTGATGTACGGTTGGGGAATAAATTCCGCACCTTTAGTGGCCATACTGCACCGTTCATCGACCTCAGCGGGCCGAAGGATGAAGTCAGCGCCGCGCTCGATCGCGTGATGAGTGACGAAATCGTCATTGACGAAGGTGACGCTTTTTATTTGCATCCAGGTGAACTGGCGCTGGCGGTGACGTTCGAATCCGTGACCCTGCCTGCTGACCTCGTCGGCTGGCTGGATGGCCGTTCTTCTCTGGCCCGTCTGGGGCTGATGGTGCACGTGACCGCGCACCGTATCGATCCCGGCTGGTCGGGCCGTATCGTGCTGGAGTTCTTCAATGCCGGCAAACTGCCGCTGGCGCTGCGTCCCGGCATGATGATTGGTGCGTTAAGCTTTGAACCGCTAACCGGCCCGGCAGACAGGCCTTATAACCGCCGGCAGGACGCAAAATACCGCGACCAGCAGGGTGCGGTTGCCAGCCGTATTGATAAAGACTGATCGTTAGTCCATTGAGGATGCCATGAGAAGAGTTCTGACAACGCTGATGATTTTGCTTGTCGTGCTGGTTGCTGGCCTTTCGGCGTTGGTTCTGCTGGTTAACCCTAACGATTTCCGCGCTTACATGGTGCGGCAGGTCGAGGCGCGCAGTGGTTACCAACTGAAGCTCGACGGACCGCTACGCTGGCACGTCTGGCCGCAGCTCAGCATTCTCTCTGGCCGCATGTCGTTAACGGCACCGGGCGCTGCCCAGCCGATCGTGTCTGCGGACAATATGCGTCTCGATGTGGCGCTCATCCCCCTCATTTCTCACCAGTTGCAGGTAAACCAGGTGATGCTCAAAGGGGCGGTCATACAGCTTACCCAGCAGACTGAAGCCGTGCGCAACGCGAATGCGCCGGTTGCACCGCGTGAGAATACCTTACCGGATGAGCCGTCCGATACGGGCTGGTCCTTTGATATTGCCAAACTGAAAGTTGCCGATAGCGTGCTGGTATTCCAGCATGAGGATCAAGAGCAGGTTACGGTTCGCAATATTAATCTGCAGATGGAACAGGATGCGCACCATCTTGCGTCGCTGGAATTCAGCGGGCGAATGAATCGCGACCAGCGCGATCTGACCCTCTCGCTAAATGCCAGGGTCAATGCGTCAGATTATCCCCATCAGCTGACGGCCGATATTCAGCAGCTCAACTGGCAGCTCACGGGCGCAGATCTTCCGACCCAGGGGATCACCGGGCAGGGGACGTTGCAGGCCGTCTGGCGCGAAGAACAAAAACAGCTGGAGCTGGATAACCTCAACCTGCAGGCCAATGACAGCAGCCTGAAGGGGCAGGCGAGCGTCACGCTCGAAGAAAAGCCGAAGTGGGTGCTGAACCTGCAGTTTGACAAGCTCAACCTGGAAAACATCCTGCCGCCGCTACCGGCTGGCACAACGGACAGCGACGCTGTGCAGACAGGACAAAGCCAGCCGCCGGTGTCGCGTCCGGTTATCTCGTCGAATCTTGATCAACCTGACTATAACGCCCTGCGCGGATTCACGGCCGATATCCTATTGAAAGCCAACAGCCTGCGCTGGCGCGGTATGGACTTCACCGATGTGAGCGGCCAGATGTTTAACCACAACGGGTTGCTGGTGATCTCCGAGCTGAGCGGCAAAATGGGGGCAGGGCATCTTTCACTGCCTGGCACGCTGGATGTGCGTAAGGACGAAACCCGCGCGCAATTCCAGCCGCGTCTCGACAACGTTGAGATTGGTACCATCCTCAAAGCCTTTAACTATCCGATATCCCTGACAGGGCAGCTGACGCTGGCGGGGGATTTCTCAGGCACAAAAATTGATGCCGAAGCTTTCCGCCGTGAATGGCAGGGCGAGGCGCACGTGGACCTGAAAGACTCCCGTATGGAAGGTCTTAACTTCCAGCAGCTGGTACAGCAGGCAGTGGAGCGCAGCAGTGACGTCAAAGCGCAGGAAAACTACGATAGCGTCACGCGGCTCGACAGTTTCTCCACGGATCTGACGCTGGATAACGGGCAACTGACGCTGGCAGCTATGCAGGGAACCTCTTCTATGCTGTCGTTGACGGGAGAAGGCTCGCTGGATCTGGTCAAAGAGACGGCGGACACGCGCTTTAACGTCCGGGTACTTTCCGGCTGGCAGGGCGAAAGTAAGCTGATTGATTTCCTGAAAGAGACGCCAGTGCCGCTTAGCGTCTATGGTAAATGGCAGGCGCTGAATTACAGCCTTCAGGTGGATCAGATCCTGCGTAAGCATCTGCAGGATGAAGCGAAACGTCGGCTTAATAGCTGGGCAGATCGTAATAAAGATTCCCAGAACGGCAAGGATGTGAAGAAACTGCTGGATAAGCTTTGATGCCAGTTGTGCCGGGTGGCGGCTTCGCCTTACCCGGCCTACAAAAGCCTGACGTCGTAGGCCGGGTAA
>NZ_JTLF01000214.1:0-6360 GCF_000798855.1 Enterobacter sp. ZOR0014
GAACATACAATGCTTTACCGCTGCTGTCTTTCACGTTGGTTTTCCATGCAGCACGAATCTGCTCAACCACGCTGTCTGGCAGGCTGGCGTAGTCCAGGTCGTTAGCCTGTTTAGCGCCGTTTTTGTATGCCCAGTCGAAGAACTTCAGCACTTCAGCGCCCTGCTCAGGTTTCTTCTGCTCTTTGTGAACCAGGATGAAGGTGGTGGAGGTGATTGGCCACGCACCTTCGCCTTTCTGGTTCGTCAGATCCTGCGCGAAGGATTTGCTCCAGTCAGCGCCTTTTGCAGCGTTAGCAAAGTTCTCTTCGGTCGGGCTTACTGGTTTGCCATCAGCAGACACCAGTTTGGTGTAGGACAGGTTGTTCTGCTTCGCGTACGCGTATTCTACGTAGCCAATTGAGCCAGGCAGACGCTGTACGAACGCAGCGATACCGTCGTTACCTTTACCGCCCAGACCGGTTGGCCAGTTAACGGTAGAGCCGGAACCGACTTTCGATTTCCACTCTTCGTTCACTTTTGCCAGGTAGCTGGTGAAGACGAAGGAGGTACCAGAACCATCCGCGCGGCGAACCACGGCGATGTTCTGAGCAGGCAGCTTCAGGCCTGGGTTGAGCTTAGCGATCGCTTCGTCATCCCATTTTTTGATTTTACCCAGGTAGATATCGCCTAGGGTTTTGCCGTCCAGCACCAGCTCACCAGACTTCACGCCCGGCAGGTTGATAGCCAGAACCACACCACCGATCACGGTCGGGAACTGGAACAGGCCTTCCTGATTCAGTTTATCGTCAGACAACGGCGCGTCTGATGCACCGAAATCAACGGTGTTAGCGGTAATTTGTTTTACGCCACCGGAGGAGCCGATACCCTGATAGTTAACCTTATTACCGGTTTCTTTCTGGTAGGTATCCGCCCATTTGGCATACACCGGCGCAGGGAAGGTTGCACCAGCGCCAGTCAGGCTTGCTTCTGCAAATACAGAGAACGCGCTCAGAGATAAGGTCGCGGCGACAACAGTTGCGACAGTGGTACGCATAACTTTCATAATGTCTCCTGCAAGGATTTCGTAAATCATTGTTTAAGTGGCTACGATGAGCAAAATAGGACAAACAGGTGACAGATAAATGTACGAAATATGACAGTTTTATGACAAACACAAAGGGAGGTGTAACCACATGAAAAATATAGCACTTAATTCATCAGGCATTCATTTTTTTGTCATTTTTATTTTAAAGATCGCCGTTTTGTCCGTGAAATATGACAACGGCTGTCATAAACAGCCGTTAAAGGATTAGTGTCCGATTTCAATCGTCAGGGTAGCCGTACCGTTGAACGGACCGGGCGCGGGTCTGGACCCGGTTGCGCTAGCCGGAGCGCTTGAAAACGTGAGCGTCCCCAGCGTATCACCTTCCAGAGTCACGGGCATTTTCGTCGTTTCCGCCTCAAGTTCACCGCCGTTAACATTAATTTCCCTGTTATGTTTATCGTAAATCTTAATACCCACGTCAGGATTATCGGTGGCTACCATCGTACTGTCGGCTGTCGCGGCAGAGGCGTGGAAAGATGCCCCCAGCGTGTCGGTAAACATCATATTTGAACATTTGATATTGACCTGCCGGGTAATCTTGCGGGAAGACACCGCCTGGCCCCGGTTAGCTGAGAATTCCGATGCCAGAATAGACTTGAAATCAATCATTATCGCCTGGCCTTCATCTATCTCGCAGGTTTGCGGTACCGTGACCGATCCCTGCACAATCACATCCGAAATGATTTCGTTCGAGACGGTACGGGGATCGATAGTGGCATAGATATTTGCCATGACCATCGACGGTATGGTGATCGTGCCGGTAAATTGTTTTTTGACATACAGATAAATAAAGCCCGACCCGCCGCTGTAAAACGTGGTTTGCGAACTGACGCCATTATGACACCGGTACGTTCCCCCAATGTCATTTGGCAGGTGATCGAAGGGAACGGTGGTGTAGCCAACGCCAAGAATGTAGATTTGCAAACCGATATCAAGATACTTATTGAGATAATAATAGGAGATATTGTTTCTGCTAGTGGTGGGCTGCAGGGCTGGATTAACCACGCTGGTGATGTAAGCATGATCGTAACTTTCATTTTTCCCCGTCTGGCAGTAGCACGTTCCCTTAAACGAGGTCGTAGAGTTATTCATATCGATCATATGCTGCATGCCAACCAGGTTATCAAGCGTCGTTAATTGTTCCGCGACAGTGAAATAGTTATGGTATTTGCCATTGTCTGGTACGCAGTAGCCGGTAGGCGCCGCCTGTAAAAAAAAAGCGGCAAAAAAGAGAGTAAAAAGCCAGAATTGGGGTTTCATTCTTATCCTTTATCGACAAATGACAGGCAGTTGCACCAGCCCGGAATCAGGTTTCTGATGGATGTGATAATCAGCCAGACAGGCCTTGCCGCTGCTGAGCGTCAGCGAAAATTGCCCCGATTCGGGCATACCGGCGAGATAGAGTTCACCTTTGTCACCGACAATTCCCGTTGCGCTTCCCACATCAAGCGCAGCGGTACCCACCGCACCAAACGGTGCAGGCTTGCCGTTCGCCAGTGAAACGCTAAACAGCACCCGATAGCCGATGTGCGTAACAAACTCGGCTTTCACCACCGCGCCACGCGTAGGTACCAGGTTTTGCACGCTGCGTTCCAGCTCAACGTTGCCTGAAACAAAATCCTTATTCTGAAGCGCAATACGGTTCTCATCGTAGGGTGAAAGCTGCGTCTTCACGGTGTAGCCGCGCCAGTCGGTGGCAACGCCGCTGGCGTTATCTACCGATAACCCTGCCGCACCAGGCGCTTTGATCAGCGCCACCGTTTCGCCCATCTCCTGCGAGAAGGTGATGCCTTCGTCGTGGATCAACACGCCGCCGCTGACGCCGTAGTTCAGGCTCTGGCTTTCGTCGCTCCAGGCATAATTCGTCTTTAGCGAGCCGTAGGACGCATCCCAGACCAGTCCCGCATTTCCCGCCGAGGTGCCGCGGTTTTCATACACGGACTGCTGTATGTTCCAGCTCAGATTGTTATCGTCGAGCAGATTGCCGTTCAACCCAATCTGGTGGGAAGGTGTGCCATGGTTGCTGTGGGCGTAGTTGTAGTTGACGTAGCTGTTGGGTAACCAGGCCGAAAGCGGCAGAGACAGCGACAGCATAACGAGATGCTCGCTTTCATCTTCTTGTTGCCACTCTCCCATGCTGTCAGACACCGTATCGGTATAGTTCCACGACAGGTTCCACACGACCTGCTTCCAGCTGTTGCTGTAGCCTATCTGTATCAGGCGCTGCACATCGTCCGTACGCCAGAATTGCTCCCGGCTCAGCGTAAGATAGACATTACCGTACCCCTCGGAAAACGGTTGGGTCCAGGTGCCTTCTACCCGGCTGCGGCGGTTGCCCGTATGCCAGAAGTTCTCGCTATCGCCCGTACGCGATGCCCATTCGCCCAGGGTGTAAAACCCTTCCGTTGAATAGCGATAACCTACAATACGCAGGCTGGTATTGCTGACGTCGAACGTTTTTGAGTACAGAAAACGCCAGGATTGCCCCTGATCGTCATCGTCCGTAAAGTGCGATTGGGCATGGGTGATATCCATCGAAATAGCGCCGATATTGCCGAGATCTTTACCAACGCCGGCGGCAAACGCGCGGTAATCGTCTGCCAGCTGCGTGCCACCATACAGCGTCATTCCCCACGCCATTCCGTGCAATACCTGTGCCTGCATCACCTCTGGCATAAACCGATCGTTATCACGACGCTCACCAATGCTGATGTCCACATCCGTTTGCCCCTCCCGACGCAAAATTGCCAGAGATGCGTAAGGCTGAACAAAATGCTGCTCGCTGCCGTCTTCCTCTTTGATGGTGACGTCCAGATCTCCGCCGCTTGAGGTGGTGTTGAGATCGGTCAACGCAAACGGCCCCTGCGGCACGGCCGACTGATAAATCATGTAGCCATTCTGGCGGATGGTGACCACGGCGTTGGTTTTCGCCACGCCGCGCACCACCGGCGCAAAACCGTTCTGGCTATCGGGGAGCATGTCGCTGTCGGTGTACAGACGCACGCCGCGCACCTGTGAACTGTCGAAGAGATCGCTCGCGGTCCACGTATCGCCCGCCATGGCCTGGCTGCGCAGGCTGGCAATATCATGCTGTAAGTACGTGCTCAGCGAACGAACGTTACCGCGGCTGTTGACCGCATTTAAGGCGCTATAGTTACGCAGGCGCCATCCGCCAATATTCAGCCCGCTGCGTAAATTCAGGTAGTAAAGATCGTCACTGTCATAGTCTGACTTCAGCGTCTGGGTCGTGGAGAAATCGTAGCTCAGCATCAAAGCGTCAATACCCTGATCCCAGCGCGAGGGCGAAATGGCGTCACGCGCCGTGGCGTCCAGATAGACCTGAGGGATCGACGCCTTCAGCGCAAGCTTTTCGCTGTCCAGCGTCCATTTCGCGCCAGGCAGCACCGGCACCGGTTCACAACCTTCAGCATTCACCGTATCCAGCGCTTTAATCGCGTTCACTTTCAGGCCAAACATCGCCAGCGTGTTTTTTACATCCACAAAACAAGGCGCCAACGCACTCTCCGGATCGTGCCGGAAAAAACGCACCGCCCTGCGCGCAATGAATCGATCGTTCACATAGATATCAACCTGATATTCTCCTTCAGGCAGGTTATCCGGGCGATTGAACTGGCTGATATCGACCTCAATGGGCCGATCAAGCTCCAGCAGACGCACGTTAAAGAGTGGTCGTGTGGCACTGACGAGAAGCGGATAGCTTCCTCCCAGCCACAGCAGGGATAAAATCAAAGAGTGAAAACGTTTCAATACAAGCAACCCCGCCGCGGTTAAAGAGGTTGCTGAATAGCGTCGCTAATCGCGCCGTAATCATTAATACTGTGCCAAGTGAGCATTTTGCTCACGCCAGCAGGCAGCGCCAGCCGACGTGTCTCAAACGGCATTATCATCGCCAGGTCGAGCGGCTTGCCATCAATAGCCACGTCGATCACATTGACGTGAATGGCCGTCGGGTTGGTGACCACCAGCATGCTGCCCTGCCGTTGCCATTTCACTTTCAGAGCGGCTGTTTCAGGCGTTTCCTTAACACCCGCCGGACGCCAGAAGAGTTTAATGCGCGTTTTGATGGCAATTTCCAGCTTGCTGCTTTCTTCGGTTGTCGACGGGGGAATATTTTTAATATTCAGCCAAAACACGGACTCCCTGTCAGACGGTAATTCGCCCTGAGTTTTAATGATACGCAGGACACGCTCCTGGCCGGGCTCCAGCCGGGAGACGGGAGGAATAACCGTAAAGGGCGGCTGGTGCTTATCCGCATTGTTAAAAGGCTCAACCCACGCCTGAAGAAGGTAAGGCAGTGCCGTATCTTTATTTAAGACAGAGAGGGTGGTATCTGCTTTATTTCCAGGGAAGATAACGCGGGTGCCACCAATAACAATCCCGGCACTTGACGTCCCGGTAGCGAATGAGAAAAGAAGAGCAACAAATAAAATTATAAAACGCCTGCGCATATTATATCCTGTAACAGGCCTGGATAATTTCCGATAAAAGGGCGCAACAAACCCAACCTCACCAGGCCTGATTATTTTTTTACAGAAAGAGATTGAAGGAATTAATTACTGTATGTAATCGTAAATTCCGAATCCGCATTGGCAGTGCCCGCCGTTACGGTTGCAGACGTGGCGATATAGCGAGCCATAAATGGTAACGACGCCTTGCCGGAGGAAATAGTGGCAGGCGTAGACTGATTGTAAAGCTTAAGCAGACTGTTATCGGCGCGGTTATAAATTGCAATCGCAACGCCACTCGCCCCGCCAGAAGACAGCTTCAGGTACCCGTCACCGTCTTCGGTGCCGTCAAAACGGGCGCTGGCTTTTTTGTAGGTATCCGGGCAGTTCAGCAGATCGATCTGGAATGCCTGAACCGACGCCATTGACCCCACGCCGGTAAACGTTGATTTATTCACTTTGCCTAAATCAACGGTCTGGTCTTTAGTACCGGTAGACACCTCACAGGTACTATCGATAATTTCGCCCGTGAAATGGACAGTACCATTGCCATTGGCCGCATGTGTCTGCGCACCGAAAAATAAAGAGGAAAGCACAACAATGCTCTTTAACGTATTTCCTTTCATTACAACACCATCCTGAATTATACATTGCAAAATACTATTTCCCTGATAAATACTTCAGGGCATACAAGCGAAGAGCATTAAACTCTTTAAAATAAAAAATAACAAGAAGAAATATTATTCTATTATTCTCGCCTGCCGAATATGGAATAGTTCAGGATGAAATGAGGTCTTAATATAATATTAT
>NZ_JTLF01000067.1:0-1868 GCF_000798855.1 Enterobacter sp. ZOR0014
GATCCTCGCGCAAGCGCTCTTCCAGAAAGGCAAGACTCTCAGATTTTGCAAGAATGACGCCACCGTTTCTTGGGATCCGTCTACCGGACGCCAGGAAAATCCCCTCTGAATACCCCTTTTTTAGCCACTCAACATGAGCATGTATCACTGCGTCAATCTCTTCGAGTGGTTTGATATAGGTTAAAATGACAATGTAAACCGTGCTCATCCTTTGCCTCTTAGCTCTGTTTTAAACCGCTTGTTGGAACTGCTTATGCAGCCCTCTTTTGCCACCGGTTATTGTTATCATTTTCTGGCGCTTTTGATGTTAATACGCAGGGCCCGATAGAGACAACGCGTTACGCTTCATATCCCAGGAATAAAACCAATCATGCCAGCCGTTTTGCTTTTCCGCATAGCTACAGACTACAACCACTTATTTTGACCGGTTGAATGTTAAGTAATAGAAAGCCGCACCTTCAGGAGGTGCAGACCAAAATAGTTTTTCGCCCTGCGCATTGAAGATGGTCAAAACGGTTGGTAGTGGCTTTGAGTCGCTTAACGCAAAGACTAACTGACGTGTTGGGTCGACCATTGCGAGATCTAAGCAAGGTATACTTATTCGTAAGCTTCTTGTACAGCATATCCACTCGAGCACCTCTTTTTCTTTAATAAAATTGAAGTCAGCGATCATCTTAGCTCTTAATAAATATTTTCATTTAGTTTATAAGAAAATTTCAGATCATCTCGATATGTTATAGTTTGAAGCCCGAAATATTATATAAAACGTCACTTACCAAAGCGTTCTGGAGATGCCGAAGAGATTTGACAACTTTATTTTTGAAAACGACATCGCAATTTAATTTAGGGGTAAGCATTTTATCCGAATAATAACAAATGTTCATCTTTTCCGTACTAGATGATTTTGCTCAGCCTGTAATTATATCTTTTCAGAAGCAAGGATTTTATATCTCTAATTACGGTCCATAAAAATGCATCAATGTGTTAAGATCATCTAAATTTTGTTTAGTTGGTTTATTTTTCTCCATTTTATCATATTCATAAATTATTCCTTTCATAGGAATACCAGATTCATGATTAACCGCTATATCCAATAATAAATCAATATCAGACTGTTTTTTTAAAGTGCTCTTTAAAACTTTTTGGAGAAGTTTTTCAGCATCTTTTCTTTCTAAGAAATACATAATATATACCCCGTAACATTTCAATTAAGTAAATGAGTATCTTTACCATCTTTATATACTAGCAAAATGCAATCTTACAATGATCTGAATATTTTAAAGTTTCATACCAAATTAAGAATAGCAGGATGAGTGAGCAGATCAATTTTTAGAATCAGTTATAAACCATGCTGGCAGCAATGGCCATGAGCAGACAGTTTTAGTACTAATCTAAATCAAGAACAACAAGGACAACAAAGCCTCAAAAGGACAGTGTCTATCATCATGGTTTAGTGTAGGAAGCTGTCAAAAAATGGGATAAGACTGCTTCGAAGGTTAATTTCGTCAGCACACAGGTGGATTGATTGAAGCTGGCTTCGGTTTTAGTACATTTAGCCGGTAAATAGTAATTCTTTTGAGTTCTTTTATTAAAATTTGTCTGTCTTTGTTGTCGGCGTGAGAATTTTAAAAACAGACAAATGCTTATATATAGTCTCGAAAAAAATATCCCTTCTTTTTGTTAAAGATCACGGCGTAATTTTTTTGATATCAAGCGCGTAATTAACAACATCATCCAATAGCTTTTCTTCCCTGAGGGAAAAGTTTGCGTATTGAGACATTGCTCTGCATGTTGACAGACTTTCAACGACTTCAAATGGAATTTTATCTCCAAAATTTATTATCTGATCATAACGAGTTTGAAAAAAA
>NZ_JTLF01000377.1:0-5510 GCF_000798855.1 Enterobacter sp. ZOR0014
TCGGGTCGCCGGTTTTCAAGACCGGTGCCTTCAACCGCTCGGCCACGCTTCCAAAGTGAGGCGCACTATAAACATCTATTAGCGCCTTGTAAAGCAGGAATTTTTCTATTTCTACGCCCTGGCGTTTAACTGCGCAAAAAATCGCTCATTCCACGATCCCCGCGTCGCTCTCTCCCACTTGTACATACCGTTACACGGCAACGCTCATCCTTCTAAATCGCTTTGGTATAGAATGCCCCAAAATAGACGGCCATTTGTTGTGTAATTGTTATAAAGCCGGTTATTAACGGATTTTAGAAAATTGCCGCCATGTAGTCTTACTGGTTAATGATGAAAATCAAAAATACGTTTTGCTTACATATCCTGATGGCAGCCCTGGCCATTTTATTCCTCAGCATTCACCCGCTGGTGACCAGCTTTGATCCGCCGCTTAAATTCCAGCCGCTGATCAAATCCATGGCGGGCACACCGAAAGAACAAGCGGAAAAAATTGCCACCATTTCCCATGCCCTGGAGGGGAATGCCATTTTCTTCATTGGTGCCTCTGAAGTTGCCACCTCCGAAGATGAACATTACGCGGTCTATCATTATTTTAATCAGCAATTACACCAACCCGTCGTGGCGTATGGCGATGCGTTTGTCGATGATGAAACACAATTTTTACTGTTTTCACGTTTTAAAAATAGCCTTAACGCAAACAGTAAAGTGGTTTTATTGTTGGCACCTGACAGCTTTTACTCAAAAGGTCTGCCACCCGCTATCTATGCGGATAATTTTCCGGGCTCTGTTTTTGATCCCCTGATGAAGGATCCGCAGGCACGTCCGATCCTCGTGAATTATTTAAAACATATTGATGCTAAAGAGATAAGCCATTTAACCTTTGGGCAAATGCGTGTCTTCGGCTGGCACCCCGATCTGATTTGGGATGAGATCGGTTTCCAGTTCGCTAATTTTTGTACCCTGATAAAAAACGACTGGCTGTCGCTGCTCAATATCAGGCCTGAGACGGCGCAACCCTGGCCGCAACAGCCAACCACCCACATGACTCCGGACTGGAATAAAGAGCTGGCGAATGCCCGTGAATTAAATAAAGTTCGCCAGCAAAGCGCGGCGACCCTGTGGATGGACAAAACGATTTACGAAGAGGACGGTAAGCCGCAGCAGTGGGATGACACGCCGGTGGTGCCCGGCCAATTCGCTGCGTTCAGGAAAACCGTCCAGCTGCTGAAGGCACATCACGTGCAGGTCATTGCTATCGTCGACCCGGTTAACCCGTGGGCGCTTTACCATACCGACACGTTCCGCCCGTACGATAAGCAAATTCAATCCATTCTGAAAGAGAACCAGATCCCTTATTTAGATATGTACGCTATGCCTTATCAGAATGGCTGGAACTGGGACCGACTGCACCCGACTGAACTGGCCTGGGTGCCTATGCTTCGCTTTATTGCACAGAGTTTTAAATAATGAAAATCGCGATCCGTCTGTTTTTCCTTTATCTCCTGCTTGGGATCACCATCGTCGCGTGGACCGCTGTCGATGACAGCATGAGTATGCAACTGCATTTTGAATATCAGAAATTCTGAGGCCGAATGATGTACAGCTCAGGACTGTTTTTTGTCTGTTTATTTTCATCGGCACTGGTATTTGCGCTGATTAATCGCCTGCTGCGCCATCGCCTGACCTGGTTATCGTCCCTGGCCGTCCTGACAGCATTAGGCTGGGGCTATATTTTTCAGGGCGATTATCGTATTCCGGCGATCGTTTTTGGCTGTTTTTATCTTTTCGCCACGTTAAAAGAAAAAGGATGGTTAAAAACCTGGCAGGCGATCGTGTTAACGCTGCTGCCACTGTTTTTGGTGAAATTACATTTTAATCACCATCTCGGCATGATCGGTCTCTCTTTTATGACCTTTCGCGCGGTGGATGTGCTGTTGTATCGCAGTAAAAAAGAGGGCCAGAATATTCTGCACTATTTCTGCTACCTCTTTATGCCCTTTATTATTCTGGCCGGTCCGATGTACCGCTGGCGGACATGGATGAGCGATGTGAATAAACCCGCATTCACCCTTAACCGTGAACAATGTTTAACAGCGTTAGAGCAGATCGTCACCGGCATCATCCAGAAGTTCCTGTTTGCCATGCTGATCGATTCGCTTGTGGTGCAGCCCTGGAGCCATAAGCCATTTTCGCTGACCGTCGGCGTGGTGATGTCGATTGCTTACAGCGCCTATCTGTACTTTGATTTTGCAGGTTACAGCAATATGGCCATCGGTGCCGGGCGCTTATTCGGGCTGAATATTCCGGCAAACTTCAATATGCCGCTGCTTGCAAAGAACCCTCAGGACTTCTGGCGGCGCTTCCACATCAGCCTGTCTGAATGGCTGCGCGATGTGGTGTTTATGCCCGTCTATATGAACCTGATGAAGTTCAACTTTTTCCGTCAGAACAAAACGCTGGCGCAAAATATCGGTATTTTTTGCACCCTGTTCTGCATGGGGGCATGGAATGGCCTGGAACGCCATTATGTCATCAGCGGCGCGCTGTTTGGCGCCATTTCTGTCGCACACAACATGCTGCTGTGGTCAGCCAAACGCAGCCCGGCATTACACCGCGGTTTGCAGTATCCGGCAGTTGCGTTTTTGGGGCGAATTCTGACGCTGGGCAGCGCCGCAGGATCCCTTTACATCTTTAGTGGAATGTCTCCTCTATGAAATATCACACCGATCTACAGGAACTGCAGGATTTCTTACGTGCGGCATTGCGCGATCCCGCCTCCCCGCAGCAGCTGGCCATCACGGGTAGCGACGAAACCCTCAGCTGGCTACAGCTTTCCGCCGCCGTGATGGACTGGGCGGAACGCTATCAACGCTGCAAGCCTATCGAAGGCACACCGGTCGTATTATATGGTCATCAGCAGGCCGAGTTCGCCGTGGCGATTTATAGCTGCCTGTTGCACAACATTCCGTACATCCCGGTGGATTGCATCTACCCGCAGGAGCGGCTCCGGGAGATTTGTAGCCTGGCCAGTGTCCCTTACTATTACGACGTGGCAACCCGGCAGTTTATTGCCACCGGTGAAGCGGGCAAGGTCCTGGAAGAGCAGGATCTGGCCTATATCATGTTTACCTCAGGCAGCACCGGCAAACCGAAAGGCGTGCAGATTGGACGTGAGAGCGTCTGGCACTTCATGAAATGGGTCAGCCAGGACTTTTCCCTGCCGGCAAAACCGGTGCTGATGAACCACGCGGTGTTCAGCTTTGACCTCTCCCTGATCCCTTTGCTGGCGAACCTGGCGATGGGCGGACACATCGTGCTCAACGCCAAAGAGGATATTCAGAAAGAGAACTGGCTGGCGCGACTCAAAAGCAACGCGGTCTCCGCCTGGGTGTCCACGCCCTCTTTTGCCTACCAGCAGCTGCTGTCCCCGCAGTTTAACAGCGAGTATTTGCCTGAACTCGGCGTCTTTATCTTCATTGGTGAAGTGCTCAATAAAGCGCTGGTTAAACAGCTGCGCCGCCGTTTCCCGCAGGCCAAAATCATCAACTCCTATGGCCCAACGGAAGCGACCATCGCGACGACTGTGGTTGAAATTACGGATGAGATCCTTAACCAGGACAGCGCCGTGCTGCCGGTGGGGGTCATGATGCCGGAGAGCAGAATGGACATTTCCGCCGAGGGCGAGCTGATTATCTGGGGTAAAAACGTCATGCGCGGCTACCTCGGCCTGCCGCAGGAGAACGCGGCAAAATTACTGCATCGGGAAGATGACGCGTGTCGCGGCTACCGGACCGGCGATCTGGGTTATGCAGCGGGGATGATCTATTGCCAGGGTCGCAACGATAGTCAGGTCAAACTGAATGGCTACCGTATTGAAATCAACGAGATCGAAAACCGTCTGCTGGCCATGTCCGGCATTAATGAAGCGGTAGTGATGCCGCTGATGAAACCCTGCGGCAGCGTGCTGCGTATTGCCGCGTTCTGCGTGACGGAAATGGCACCGGATACGATCAAAACCTCGCTGTCGAAAGTGGTTCCCCACTATATGGTGCCTTCACAAATTATCGTAAAAGACGCGTTGCCGCTGAACCCTAACGGCAAAATTGACCGCAAATTGCTGGACGCTTACGCCCGCACTCATTAATTATCCAGGAAACATAATGGAAAACGAAATTCTCGCCCTGTTCGAAAAAGTATTATCCCGTAAAGTGGGCTTTCACGATGAACTGATTGAATCTGATATTCTCGACTCTATTCTGGCAGTCGATATGGTGCTGGAAGTGCAGGACGTTTACGGCTGTATGATCCCGCCAACTGACGTAGCGACGGTGTTGAAGACCCCGGCAGATCTCGCCCGCTATATTGAAGAGAACCGCTAAGCCCCGCTGTATGACCCCGCCCAGGAGGCTCTGGCGCGCCGCGCCAGAGCCCTGAATGCAAAATGAATACCTTTCACGGGAATGAAACCCACCGCTGATATGATTTCTCCTACACTTTAGGGGTCGTGTTGTTTTTAACAGAGGAGTCTGCGGTATGGCATTCGTAACAACGAAAGACGGCGTCAACATTTATTACAAAGACTGGGGTCCGAAAGAAGCTCAACCCATTGTTTTCCATCACGGCTGGCCATTGAGTGCCGATGACTGGGATAACCAGATGCTCTTCTTCCTTGCAGAGGGCTATCGCGTTATCGCTATCGATCGTCGTGGTCATGGACGTTCGGATCAGGTCAGTGAAGGTCACGATATGGATCATTATGCGGCCGACGCGTCGGCCGTGGTTGAAAGCCTGGATCTGCACAATGCCGTGCATGTCGGTCACTCTACCGGCGGCGGCCAGGTCGCCCGCTATGTAGCGAAATACGGCCAGCCGCAGGGGCGCGTCGCCAAAGCGGTGCTCGTCAGCGCCGTTCCCCCGCTGATGGTCAAAACAGAGAATAACCCCGGCGGGACACCCATCGAGGTGTTTGACGGCTTCCGTAGTGCGCTGGCAGCCAATCGCGCGCAGTTTTACCTCGACGTAGCCAGCGGCCCTTTTTACGGTTTTAACCGGGATGGCGCGGAGGTTTCACAGGGTACGATTCAGAACTGGTGGCGTCAGGGAATGATTGGCAGTGCCAAAGCGCACTATGAGGGGATTAAGGCGTTTTCAGAGACTGACCAGACGGAGGACTTAAAAGCCATCACGGTTCCCGTTCTGGTAATGCAGGGCGATGACGATCAGGTCGTACCGTATAAGAATGCCGCCCTTCTGCAGGACAAGCTGCTGGCGAACAGCGTGCTGAAAATTTATCCAGGCTTCCCGCACGGGATGCACACCACGCATGCGGAGACCATCAACGCGGACATTCTTGCGTTTATCCGTTCATAAACGTCAGGTTTTAAATTCACGCCAAAAGAAAAACCCCAGCTTAACGAGTAAGCTGGGGTTTATATCTGGCGGAAGCGCAGAGATTCGAACTCTGGAACCCTTTCGGGTCGCCGGTTTTCAAGACCGGTGCCTTCAACCGC
>NZ_JTLF01000296.1:0-2009 GCF_000798855.1 Enterobacter sp. ZOR0014
AATAAAAACATAGTTAATGCGCGAGCCTGGAAAGGGTCTCGTAGGGGGAATAGGATGAATATTTTAGGTTTTTTCCAGCGCCTCGGTAGGGCTTTGCAGCTCCCTATCGCCGTGCTACCGGTTGCAGCACTGCTGCTGCGATTCGGGCAACCCGATCTTCTCAACGTGCCGTTTATCGCCCAGGCTGGCGGCGCAATCTTTGACAACCTGGCGCTGATTTTCGCCATCGGCGTTGCTTCCAGCTGGTCTAAAGACAGTGCAGGGGCCGCAGCGCTGGCAGGGGCGGTCGGTTACTTCATCCTGACGAAAGCGATGGTAACGATTAACCCGGAAATCAACATGGGCGTACTGGCGGGTATCATTACCGGTCTGGTCGGCGGTGCGGTATATAACCGCTGGGCAAACATCAAGCTGCCAGACTTCCTCAGCTTCTTTGGTGGCAAACGCTTCGTGCCAATCGCGACCGGCTTCTTCTGTCTGGTTCTGGCCGCGATCTTTGGCTACGTCTGGCCGCCAGTGCAGCATGCTATCCATGCGGGCGGCGAGTGGATCGTCTCTGCGGGTGCGATGGGTGCGGGCATCTTCGGCTTCATTAACCGTCTGTTGATCCCAACCGGTCTGCATCAGGTTCTGAACACCATCGCCTGGTTCCAGATTGGTGAGTTTACCAATGCGGCGGGTACCGTTTTCCACGGCGACATTAACCGCTTCTACGCGGGTGATGGCACCGCGGGCATGTTTATGTCCGGCTTCTTCCCAATCATGATGTTTGGTCTGCCGGGCGCTGCGCTGGCCATGTACCTGGCTGCGCCGAAAGCGCGTCGTCCAATGGTCGGCGGTATGCTGCTGTCAGTCGCCATTACCGCATTCCTGACCGGTGTGACCGAGCCTCTGGAATTCCTGTTCATGTTCCTGGCTCCGCTGCTGTACCTGATGCACGCGGTGTTAACCGGTATCAGCCTGTTCGTGGCGACTCTGCTGGGCATCCATGCGGGCTTCTCCTTCTCTGCAGGCGCGATCGACTACGTGCTGATGTACAACCTGCCAGCGGCAAGCAAGAACGTCTGGATGCTGGTGGTGATGGGGGCGGCCTTCTTCGTTATCTACTTCGTTCTGTTCAGCGCGGTTATTCGTATGTTTAACCTCAAAACGCCGGGCCGCGAAGATACCACTGATGACGTCGTGACCAGTGAAGCCAACAGCAATACCGAAGAAGGTTTAACTCAGCTGGCAACCAGCTACATTGCCGCAGTCGGCGGTACCGACAACCTGAAAGCCATTGATGCCTGTATTACCCGTCTGCGTCTGACCGTGGGTGACTCCGCTCGCGTAAGCGATGCAATGTGTAAACGCCTTGGCGCATCTGGCGTCGTTAAACTGAACAAACAAACTATCCAGGTTATCGTGGGCGCCAAAGCGGAATCCATCGGTGACGAAATGAAGAAAGTGGTTGCGCGTGGCCCGGTCGCAGCGGCATCAGCTGACAGCGCACCTGCGGCAACGGCGACTCCGGCCGCGAAGCCACAGGCCGTGCCTAACGCCGTGACGGTGGCGGCTCTGGTCTCTCCGGTAACGGGTGAGGTCGTTGACCTTGAACAAGTGCCTGACGAAGCGTTCGCCAGTAAAGCGGTAGGCGACGGCGTGGCGGTGAAACCAACGGACAAAACCGTCGTCTCTCCTGCTGCGGGTACTATCGTGAAGATTTTCAACACCAACCACGCGTTCTGCCTCGAAACCGAAAATGGCGCGGAGATTGTTGTCCACATGGGCATCGATACCGTTGCGCTGGAGGGTAAAGGCTTTACTCGTTTGGTGGAAGAGGGCGCTGAAGTGGTGGCCGGGCAGCCGGTTCTGGAGATGGATCTGGACTTCCTGAACGCCAATGCACGCTCCATGATCAGTCCGGTTGTTTGCAGCAACATCGACGACTTCAGTGGCCTGGTTATTCAGGCAAAAGGTCAGGTGGTTGCAGGTCAAACGCCGCTGTATGAGATTAAAGGCAAGTAATC
>NZ_JTLF01000194.1:0-898 GCF_000798855.1 Enterobacter sp. ZOR0014
GAGTTCGGCATGGGGTCAGGTGGGACCACCGCGCTAAAGCCGCCAGGCAAATTCTGTTATCTGTATCAGGCTGAAAATCGTCTCTCTTCGCCAAAACAGCTTCGGCGTTGTAAGGTTAAGCCTCACGGTTCATTAGTATCGGTTAGCTCAACGCATCGCTGCGCTTACACACCCGACCTATCAACGTCGTCGTCTTCAACGTTCCTTCAGGAGACTTAAAGTCTCAGGGAGAACTCATCTCGGGGCAAGTTTCGTGCTTAGATGCTTTCAGCACTTATCTCTTCCGCATTTAGCTACCGGGCAGTGCCATTGGCATGACAACCCGAACACCAGTGATGCGTCCACTCCGGTCCTCTCGTACTAGGAGCAGCCCCCCTCAATTCTCCAGCGCCCACGGCAGATAGGGACCGAACTGTCTCACGACGTTCTAAACCCAGCTCGCGTACCACTTTAAATGGCGAACAGCCATACCCTTGGGACCTACTTCAGCCCCAGGATGTGATGAGCCGACATCGAGGTGCCAAACACCGCCGTCGATATGAACTCTTGGGCGGTATCAGCCTGTTATCCCCGGAGTACCTTTTATCCGTTGAGCGATGGCCCTTCCATTCAGAACCACCGGATCACTATGACCTGCTTTCGCACCTGCTCGAGCCGTCACTCTCGCAGTCAAGCTAGCTTATGCCATTGCACTAACCTCCTGATGTCCGACCAGGATTAGCTAACCTTCGTGCTCCTCCGTTACTCTTTGGGAGGAGACCGCCCCAGTCAAACTACCCACCAGACACTGTCCGCAACCCGGATCACGGGTCTACGTTAGAACACCAGCCATTAAAGGGTGGTATTTCAAGGTTGGCTCCACGCAGACTGGCGTCCACGCTTCAAAGCCTCCCACCTA
>NZ_JTLF01000176.1:0-1683 GCF_000798855.1 Enterobacter sp. ZOR0014
CCAGCGAGTTAAAAAAGAAGATAGAAAAAATTACGTCAGCAGAAGAACCCGCTGTTCGCATTGACATTTTATTTTCGATGCTGGAGTTACCTACACGTATATCACGGAGCAAAAATGCCTAGTAAAGTGCAGAACAAAGATAAATCGGAAGCAAAATACTCAAATAACGTTTATATCGCTGCGGAACCACGACAGAAGCTTGAAGAACTATGTACAGAAATCGGTTACGAGCGCAGAAAAAACATGCCAGCATCTGCATTCGTAAGATACCTTATTGAGAATTTTGGTGAGCAGGCCAAAAAGAAAATTCTCAAGAACAGCGACAATTAATAAACCAAAGGCACGGTAATGATCTCTACAGCGACTTTTCTGGCGCTGGCGATTCAGTGCGCTCCTGATGTTGCCCCTGATACTTTAGCCCGGATAGTAAAAACTGAATCTGGTTTTAATCCGTGGGCAATTGGAGTTGTCGGTAAGTCGCTTAAACGCCAACCACAAACCAAAGAAGAAGCGTTAGCAGCTGTCAAACAGCTTGTTAAGGAGAAAGCCAATTTCAGTATCGGTCTGGGGCAGATCAACCGCCAGTATTTTGATCCCGATAATGCTGAAGCAGTATTTTCTCCGTGTACAAATTTGAAAATGAGTTCGGATCTATTAAAAGATTGTTACGCCCGAGCCTTAAAAGGTTCGGGTGATCAACAGCAGGCTCTTTTGAAGACATTTTCATGTTACTACAGCGGTAATTATACAAGGGGGTTTGTAAAGGAAAATAACGGGACTAGTTATGTTGACAGAGTGGTAGCCGTAAATACAACCGGTATTAAGGTTCCCGCTTTAAATGATAATGGAATACCTGATCAGTCTCCCAGACAAGAACGGCCAACGTATGATGACTGGGATGTTTTACAGCAGTATCCAAAATACAGCGTACCAACGCAAAGCAATAGCGCACCAACGCAAGGCATAAGCGAACCGTCTGCTGGTACAACTCAAGAGGAACAAACGGATGTTAAAAGTTAACTATATGAATAAGTCAGCATTTAGAAATTACCTTATGGTAATTCTGATGTTGGCTTTTTCACCCTATGCATTAGCTGCCGGTGATACCGGTTGGCTGGATATTCTTAATCAGTATGCAAAAAACATTCAGATTGGCCTATACACACTGGCGGGTACGGTAGTCTTGTGCTGTGTGATTGTATCGGGTATTCGTTTAGCTATTTCCCGTATGTCCGGAAATCACGATAAAACCTTCTTTGATTACATCGGTGATTTAAGCATGGCAATCTGGATTGGCGGAGCGATTGTAGTCTTTACTGCTCTCTGGCAGGTATTCGGAACTACTTCCTGATTCGGAGGGGATAATATGGACGAACAGGACTTATCTTTTGACAGCTATAATGCGATGGGACGAACGGCATCTTATGCTGGCGTTCCTCAATTTGTGCTGTTAGGGATAGTAGGTCTGGGTATTGTCATTACCGCTCTCAGTTGCGCACTGTTTGGCTGGTACGGTTTGATTGCCCTTATTATCCCCGTAACCATGTTTGTTGTTGTCCGTATCATTTGTGAGACTGACAGCCGCTTTCTTACTCGCCTCCGCTTTATGCTGAGGCGGTATGTACGGAATATGGTTTATGGGCGAGCTTTATTAATTACCCCTTGCAACCCTCGATGGAATAA
>NZ_JTLF01000024.1:0-608 GCF_000798855.1 Enterobacter sp. ZOR0014
GAAAACGCGATGTTGTCGGATGAATATCTTGATGCCCGCCTGAAAACACTGGAGCAACGTTTTCAGGGCAAGCCAGACGTGCTGGCGCAAATAAGAGCTGACGACAGGCTGGTCAGGGCGTGGCATGCACAAAATGTGACAGTCTCTTATCCAGAAAATGTTTTGCTGGATCCGCCGGAGCCGCTGGCGCTTCACCAGCAGAAGGTAGCAGCCATTAAAGCGCAGGTCGACAAGGAGCTGGCGGAACTCCCACAGAACTTCACTGATGCCCGGGCCAGAAGCTGGGCACCCTATCAGAAAAAGCTCAACACAGCCCGACAGGCGAATTTTGATACCTGCTACACGAGCCTGGTTGACACGGTTAACGCTATCTTCCAGAAGCGTATCGTCAGCGTGGTGAACTGGCTCAGTGCGCCGGTGCTGCTGGCCGTGCTGGATGATTTCCACTGTGAGGTGCAGCGGGCAGGGCTGTTCTACCAGTCAGCGGTGGGAATGGCGATGCACGGGATTAACAGCTGTCCGGCAGGTGCCGCAAAGATAGACGGCTGGTGGAATGAATACAGCACAAAAAACCGTGAGAACCTGCTGTGGCGGCATGTGGCGGCCAA
>NZ_JTLF01000215.1:0-200 GCF_000798855.1 Enterobacter sp. ZOR0014
GGTTCAGCAACGCCAAAGAACATCAGGCCGATCCCCATCCCTGCCGAGAAAAGCATCGCAAACCAGGAGTGATAGCTGAAATCAGGCTGCGCATGGTCCGGACCCAGCTTAATATCACCGTAGCGTGAGAGTCCCAGGAAGGTGACGCTCAGTAAAATGAGGGCCACCGCAAGGATGTAGAACCAGCTGGCATTCGTGAA
>NZ_JTLF01000267.1:0-2671 GCF_000798855.1 Enterobacter sp. ZOR0014
TTATTCTTTTAAGCGCCGCGTGGATTTCCCCGCGGCGCTTTTTTTATTACACTGCCGGAAGTGATTTTGCCCCAGAGCTCCGGACAGCAAGCGTTTCAGCGGTGTTAACAACTGCCAGCGACGTTGTAAACTCCTGAGCCCGGACAGATAAATTAGAGGAGCTTTTATGAATCCGACATTGTTACGCGTAACACAACGCATTATTGAGCGCTCGAAGGAGACCCGTTCGGCCTACCTCGCCCGGATTGAACAGGCAAAGAGCAATACCGTCCATCGCTCCCAGCTGGCCTGTGGTAACCTGGCGCACGGCTTCGCGGCCTGCCAGCCCGATGATAAAGCCTCCCTGAAAAGCATGTTGCGTAACAATATCGCCATTATTACCTCCTATAACGACATGCTCTCCGCCCACCAGCCGTATGAGGTCTATCCCAATATCATTCGTAACGCGCTGCACAGCGTGAATGCGGTAGGTCAGGTCGCGGGTGGCGTGCCGGCAATGTGCGACGGTGTGACCCAGGGGCAGGATGGTATGGAGCTGTCGCTGCTCAGCCGCGAAGTGATTGCGATGTCTGCTGCAGTAGGCCTGTCACACAACATGTTTGATGGCGCACTGTACCTGGGCGTGTGCGACAAGATCGTTCCGGGACTGGTGATGGCAGCGCTGTCGTTTGGCCATCTGCCCGCGATTTTTGTGCCGTCTGGCCCGATGGCAAGCGGCCTGCCGAATAAAGAAAAAGTGCGTATTCGCCAGCTGTATGCGGAAGGAAAAGCAGACCGTCAGGCGCTGCTGGAGGCGGAAGCCGCGTCCTACCATGCGCCGGGTACCTGTACATTCTACGGCACGGCCAACACCAACCAGATGGTGGTGGAATTTATGGGCATGCAGCTGCCGGGCTCGTCCTTTATCCAGCCGGATGCACCACTGCGTCAGGCCTTGACTGAGGCCGCAGCCCGTCAGGTGACGCGTCTGACCGGAAACGGCAATGAATGGATGCCTATGGGCAAAATGGTCGACGAAAAAGTGATCGTCAACGGTATCGTGGCTCTGCTGGCCACCGGCGGTTCGACCAACCACACCATGCACCTGGTAGCCATGGCGCGCGCGGCGGGCATTCTGATCAACTGGGATGATTTCTCTGAGATCTCTTCCGTGGTGCCGCTGATGGCACGTCTTTACCCGAACGGTCCGGCGGACATCAACCACTTCCAGGCTGCAGGTGGCGTACCGCTGCTGATGCGCGAGCTGCTGAAAGGCGGTTTGCTGCATGAAGACGTCAACACCGTGGCAGGCTTTGGCCTGCAGCGCTATACCCAGGAGCCGTGGCTGAACAATGGCGAGCTGGACTGGCGCGACGGGGCGACCGCATCTCTCGATGCGCAGGTGATTGCCACCATCGACAAACCGTTCTCTCCTCATGGTGGCACCAAAGTGCTGAGCGGCAACCTCGGTCGTGCGGTGATGAAAACGTCTGCTGTACCGGAAGAGAACCAGGTTATTGAAGCGCCGGCTGTGGTGTTTGAAAGCCAGCACGACGTATTACCCGCTTTTGACGCGGGTCTGCTTGATAAAGACTGTGTGGTGGTAGTGCGTCATCAGGGGCCAAAAGCGAACGGCATGCCAGAATTACATAAACTTATGCCACCACTTGGTGTATTATTGGACCGCCGTTTCAAAATTGCGTTAGTGACCGATGGACGCCTCTCCGGTGCATCCGGCAAAGTGCCTTCAGCCATCCACGTCACGCCGGAAGCTTATGACGGCGGTTTGCTGGCGAAAGTGCGCGACGGTGACATAATCCGCGTGAACGGTCAGACAGGTGAGTTAACCCTGCTGGTGGATGAAGCAGAGCTGGCGGCACGTCAGCCACATATTCCTGACCTGAGCGCATCGCGCGTGGGGACCGGACGCGAAATGTTCAGCGCGCTGCGTGAGAAACTCTCCGGTGCGGAGCAGGGCGCGACCTGTATTACGTTTTAAGACGACTTGATTTTAACGATCTGGCGAGAGAAAACTCTGATGAAAAACTGGAAAACAAGTGCAGAAGCAATCCTGACCACTGGCCCTGTCGTGCCGGTTATCGTGGTAAACAAGCTGGAGCACGCTGTGCCAATGGCGAAAGCGCTGGTTGCGGGTGGCGTTCGTGTTCTGGAAGTGACCCTGCGTACCGCCTGCGCGATGGATGCGATTCGCGCTATCGCCAAAGAAGTGCCGGACGCCATCATCGGTGCGGGCACTGTTCTCAACGCGCAACAGCTGGCAGAAGTCACGGAGGCCGGAGCTCAGTTCGCTATCAGCCCTGGCCTGACCGAGCCGCTGCTGAAAGCAGCGACCGAAGGCACTATTCCTTTGATCCCAGGTATCAGCACCGTGTCTGAACTGATGCTGGGCATGGACTACGGCCTGAAAGAGTTCAAATTCTTCCCGGCAGAAGCCAACGGCGGCACCAAAGCGCTGCAGGCGATTGCAGGTCCATTCTCTCAGGTGCGTTTCTGCCCGACGGGCGGTATCTCTCCGGCGAACTACCGTGACTACCTGGCGCTGAAAAGCGTGCTGTGCATCGGGGGTTCATGGCTGGTGCCAGCGGATGCGCTGGAAGCGGGCGACTGGGATCGCATCACGAAACTGGCTCGCGAAGCGGTTGAAGGCGCGAAGCAATAAGTTTTTTATCGT